>CALNBW010000134.1 GCA_937874815.1 uncultured Bacillota bacterium
GCACGGTACAATATGCAATCTAAATTCGCCTAATTCGTTCACTACCGTGTGGCCAGCATTATTGCCGCCTTGGAACCGGATCACCATGTCCGCCTGTTCTGCTAACCAGTCTACAATCTTACCTTTGCCTTCGTCGCCCCATTGGGCACCTACGACAGCTGTCACTGGCATGAGTCATACCTCCTCCTTCGTGCGCTTTTTCATAAGAGACACACAGTTACATTCTAAGGCTAACGGCGTAATAACACAAATGCAGATTGAACGCCACTGACCGCATAACTCCTAGTATTACTCCCGCTGGACTCGTTCCGGCACGAAAACGCTGCGGGCTAAGAATTTATCCCAGTTACTCCAGTTGCCGCCGCCTGCATCGTGCTCGCTAATAATGCGGCTAAACTGGCCAAGCCGTCCGCTGGTGAGATCGGCTAAGTGTAGGGCCATAGCATTGATGGTCTTTGGCTGCTGCACGGCACCCCACTCGGGTAGCCCATGATGCGAGAGAAGCATATGCTCTAACTCCAAACGTAATGCTGCTGGAAAGTCAGCAATGGTGGCCGCCGCCCGTGCCACTAGCTCTGCGCCCATCTGCAAGTGGCCTAGCAGCTTACCCCTATCTGTCATCTGAAAGCTAAGGCTGTGCAGATCGAATTCTTCCAGCTTACCGATGTCGTGCAAGATACACCCGGTCAGCAGTAGATCACGATTTAGGTAACCGCCCTGCTCGCTCACCATCGTTTCTGCATAGGCTACTACTTCTAAGGTATGCTCCAGTAATCCGCCGACATAAGCATGATGCACTTCGCGTCCGCCCGGCGCTAAAGTGAACTGATGGCGAGTCGGTTCATCGAATATTGCTTTAAGCAGTGCCTGCAGCTGAGGCTCGCGGATGGATTGCATAATGGCCACCAGCCGTTGCCACATTACGTCGCGGTCAAAAGCCGTGCTGGCTACGTAATCTTCTAGCTCTAGTTGAGTTAAGGCTAAAGGGATAACGCGATTGACAACCAACTGGGGCTGTCCCCTATATTCACCCACCCGCCCCTGAAAAAGATGCACCTGATCTACAGCTAGCGACGCATTTAATGCTTCAGCGTTGTCCCAAATGACGGCGGCCATCTTGCCCGTTTTATCTCCCACAGTGAGCATCAATACATGGGCCGGCTGGCCATTCTTAGCAGTAAATTGATGTAGACGTTTTTCATACAGAGCTAGTGGAGTTTCCACTTCCTGGCCCAGTTCTAACGTGTTAATAAAGACCTTCTTGTGCACTCCAATCTCCCCCCCTTACTATATCTAGGTTCGTTACGCAAGCGATTAAAGGGGCTGCGGGGTGTTAGCTGTAAGCACGATTGGAGCCTGCTCCTGTGCTCTAAGACAACACCACGCAGCCCCTAGCTGCAACTCATGCCTAACCGCTAGCACAAACAGCCCTCTGTCTTGCTAGCCAATGCGTGCTACTTAATTAGCCCCATATCGCGCCCGACTTTAGTGAACTGCTCCAGAGCAAAATCTAAGTCAGACTTCTCGTGGGCTGCGGAGATCATCACCCGGATGCGGGCTTTGCCTTGTGGCACCGTTGGGAAACCAATCTTAGAGGCGAAGATACCGTTGTCAAAAAGACGCATGCTCATCTCTGCGGCAACTTCTGCTTCGCCCAACATAACCGGTGTAATCGGGGTCTCGCTGACGCCGACATCAAAGCCGCGCTTTTGCATTTCGGCCTTGAAGTAACGCCCATTATCCCACAAACGGTCCACTAGCTCGCCACTGTCAGTAAGTATTTTGATCGACTCCAGTGTCGCCATGACATCAGGCGGTGTCAAAGCAGAGCTGAACAGGAAGGGACGTGCTTTCTGCTTCAGGAATTCAATCAATTTAGCACTACCGGCGACAAAACCACCAACCGTACCGATAGCTTTAGAGAAAGTGCCAACCTCAACATCCACTTGTCCGTGCAGCTTGAAATGGTCGACAATACCGCGACCGTTCTCGCCAAGCACGCCTTCGCCATGGGCATCGTCAACCATGGTCAGTGCCCCATACTTCTTAGCTAGCTTCACAATCTCTGGCAGCTTAGCGATGTCGCCATCCATACTGAAAACGCCATCGGTAACCACTAGCACGCGGCCTTCGTTTTCCCCTGCCAATACGGACTCTAAGCTAGCCATGTCAGCATGCTTGAACACCTTAACTTTAGCACGGCTAAGGCGGGCACCATCAATAATGGAAGCATGGTTAAGCTCATCAGAGACAATGGTATCACCTTTGCCAACTAAGGCTGGCATAACGGCTAAGTTGGCCATAAAGCCCGACTGCAATGTCAAAGCGGCTTCAACGCGCTTAAAGGCAGCAACGGCTTTGTCTAATTCTTCGTGCACCGTCATGGTACCAGCGATACTACGTACCGCGCCCGGGCCGACACCATAATCATCGATAGCCTTTCTGGCGGCTTCCCGCAAGGCGGGATGATTGGCTAACCCAAGGTAGTTGTTAGAACACATGTTGAGTACCTTGCGGCCTTCAATCGTGACCCAAGCGCCCTGAGGGCTTTGGATGGTACGAATGTTGTTATAGAGGTTCTGTTCTTGCAAATCAGCGATCACTTGCTCGACGAATGCGAGGCGGTTTTCCGTCATCAAAAACTCCCCCTTCTTGTTAAGAAATCTGCAACTACTGTGGCCTTCAGGCTGCGGGATATGCGCGTTTGGACGCGATAGCCCTATTGCCTAAGATTAATGTATACCAAAAACAGCTGGTTACACAACCAAATATGGGTCCATTTGTGAAAACTTATTACAAACGTGCTTTAGCCAAGACACTTTGATAGGCTTGCCTCAACTCTGGGTTACGCAAAGAGCGCCAAGCAACCTGCAGTGATTTCGGGGCTCCATGCCGATCGCGGGGATCGTGCCCCATATAGTCGACACTGGGCCTTAGGTCAGCCATATAAGTCAAGATGACTTTGTGAGGTCCTTCTTTCGGTTTTTGCTTATGTACAAAATAACGCACAAAGCCTTCGTGTCCTGTTTGGCTAAGCAAGGCCCGCTCTACGCCGTCCTCTGGGTTTTCGCCTTCTTCTAGCTCAGTCGCCGGTAGCTGCCACTCGGCTTGGCCATCATCAGCAACATGCCTTACCATCAACAAGTGGTTATTGCGCACGACTAGCGCTTCTACCTTCGTCTTGCGATAATCCATCCCAAAACTCCCCTTCCTTAACTAGCCGTGATCTCTATTTCTTTATCGACACCCTCTTTCCCTGCCAGATTCAGCTGTTAGCCTGCATGTTTTCCGGCGCGAAGGTTAGCGAACCTTTCCACCACTAGGGTTTCATCGGCAACCCGAATTCTGTCGCCATGCTCTAACTGGGCTCCCACATATACTTGCACGCCGTTAACGCAGGTTACCGGCTTTGGTGCTAGAACATCTAGCTTAAGCACGCCATCTGGAGCTAGGCGAAGGCGCAACTGCTCGCCAGCGGTTAGACGTGCTAGCCTAATCTGGCAGTTGGTGCCAGATCCGGCCACCAATAAGTTTGTGTTAAGGTCGTAGCTATGCCAATAACCATCAATGCTTTGATGACTGATGCGCCAAATGGGTGGCTTGCTCCTTTTGCCTCGCACCATACCAAACCCACTAACCGTTAGGCCCAACCCGATGATAAGCAATTTACTGGTCAGCCCCACCTCTACCGGCACCGCGCCGGCGGTAGCGGGACTAGCCGCTGGCAGCATTGCGATTACCGTACGCTCGCTTTCGCCACTGATCTGAATCTTGGCTGGTCCAGCGCCCACAAAACTAGGCAATACAGCGCTATAGATACCATCATCGGCCACCCCATCTCCATTGATGGCTAGATCGTTCAGTTGCACCAACGACTTACCCCGCCAGTCTAATAAGGTAACCGTGACCTGCCGCCTTTCGCGCGGCAGCATCTCCCCCAGGTTAGTAGCTAAGCTAATGATACGTTGTCCCTTTGTTTCGCGCACACTGGGTTGCAGCCAAGCCGGATCAGCATACCACACTCCTATACCAATGGGGCCGGAAGCAATGATTTGCCACTGTCCTTGCCAATCGGCGAGGGTCGACAGCACTGCCGGTGTTAGATGCAAACAAGTATAGCTAGGCCCGGCAAACAGTTGGGCCTGAAAAGCCTCAGCTAAAGGGTCAATCGACTCACCGGTGGGCGTTACCAATGACACCTCATGCATAGCAGCACGATCCCATTGCAGAATGAGAGACTGCACACCTGCAGGCACTAGTACTCCCAATTGCATACCCGCGTCGCCATAAGCCAAACTGGTGAGTTCGGCCGTCGCCAGCCCTAGCAATTCAGGCAGCCTGGCCAAGCCACCGTTTGCCAATTGCCCGGGCCGTCTATACTCCTGAACTGCCGTTTCCCGTATTTGAGGGGCGCTGAGGTCTACATCATAGAGCAAAATGCCCCATTCAGCTGCTGCCTGCGTCAACTCCGGCCAGGTCTCTGGTAGTGACGCACTGGCTCGCAACACGATAATGGTGTTCTTGGCACCGGCGCTGCTCGCTAATAAGCTAATCGAAGAACTTAACATGGCTTCCCAATCATTGGCTCGCAAAATATCGGCGGCGGGATAGGTCCGCTCCAAAAAGGCGTGTAACTCCGCCCGCCGAGTGCGGCCCAGCCCTAGCGGCAGCTGCCAGTTGGTTGGTTGGCCTGTCACCAGCAGCCCTAGCTGCAGATCTGCTGGTAGGACGTCGAGCAAAGCATGCAAACCTTCTGCATAAGAATTGAGAAAAGCAGCGCTGCCTTCTACTAGTATTATGCAATTGTTTGGGCCCC
Source organism: uncultured Bacillota bacterium (assembly GCA_937874815.1). Lineage (GTDB taxonomy): Bacteria > Bacillota > UBA994 > UBA5500 > UBA5500 > UBA5500. The sequence goes on from CALNBW010000134.1 coordinate 4,817, forward strand.
TTGCTCCTGCAGACATAGTAAGCGGCAGCATTAGCGCTACCAGCAGCAGAGTGCTCACCAGTATCTTCGGCCTCATTGTCCCACCCCTGCAACAGTTTTCCAGCTAGTTTGCCCTAACTGGCGCGTTAAGTATTCTTCTCGGCAAAGGCGGCAAGACTGCAGTATAGGAGGTGACTGACTCTTGCTATTGTCCGCTATTCGCACTGTGATTCTTTTTTCCACTGTCACCATTGTCATGCGTGTCATGGGTAAACGACAAGTCGGCGAAATGCAACCTTATGAGCTAGTTATTGCTGTCTTGATTGCCGAACTAGCCGCTATCCCTATGGAAGATACGGACATTCCCCTGTTCAACGGCCTGGTGCCGATCGTTGTGCTGCTGGCAGTGCAAATTGGCTTGTCGGAACTGGCTCTCTTCTCAGAGCGGGCTCGGACTGTAGTCTGTGGCACCCCCAGTATCCTGATCTCGCAAGGCGAAATCGTCGAGGATGAACTGCGCAAGCTGAGGGTCAATCTCAACGACTTGTTGGAGCAGTTGCGCAACAAGAATTTCCCTAACGTTAAAGACGTGGCCTATGCCATTCTGGAGACTAATGGCCAACTCAGTGTCATACCCAAGTCTGGCTTAGGCCCGCTTACCGCCGATGATATAAATCTACACCCTCCGTCGGGCGGCTTGCCCATCAATTTGATCTTGGATGGAGTAGTGAATGAGCGCAATCTGCAATTAGCTGGCTTAGCGCTAGACGACCTAGTGGCCCATACGAAGAAACGCGGCATCGAGGATCTCAGTCAGGTTTTCTTCGCTAATGTAGATGAGACCGGTTACATTCACCTACAGGCCAAAATGCCTAAGGCAGGTGAAGAGCGGTAATGAGAGGCATATTAATTGTAACCATAACCACATTGTCGATCGTTGTGCTAGGGATAAGCTCGATAGTTTACCTAGACAAGACAGCGACAGGATTAGCCTTGCTACTGGAGGAAACACTGCAAGCCGTGCAAGAGGAAGATTGGGGGCGGGCCGAAGCGATGATTAGCAACTCGCTGGAGCGTTGGGAAATGGTGCAGCGATTTTGGTCGGCCATGATTAACCACAAGGAAGTGGATGAGATTAGGACAGCGTTGGAGAGATCAAAAGAGTATGTTGCTAGCCAAGAAAAGGCGGCGGCCCTAGCGGAGCTGGCAGTGGCAAAGCTACTGGTGGAACATGTGCCCGAAAAAGAGCGGCCCTCCTGGAGTAATATCCTCTAGTAGCAGAAAAAGCAGCCTGACGGCTGCTTTGTTCTTGAGGTTAGTTATTAGAACCGACGCGGTTCGTTGCCTTCGTCATCTTCATCCAGAAAAGGCAGTCCGGGAGTAGCGAACGAGTGCGCATGCACTTCCCAGGCGAGCGACATGGACAGAGAATCAGCGACTGCCAGGGGAATAACGCTCAGTTCCTGGGCTTCAATAACTAAAGCCGGGCGCTTACGGCCGATGCGTTTAGTTGAGCGCAATACTTCGCCGATAACTAGAACTAAAGTGGGAGGATCAATTGCGGCTGCTTTCTCGGGGGCGTCCTCCCCCCGGTAGCGGATCAACAAGGGCAATTCAGTGTCGGGGTCGAACCCGTGTAACCTGAGCAAGGGCTCGTCCTTATGCATATCAGAGAGTAACGGTGCCTGATTGGCCACAGCAATAGTAGTGAAAGCGTTCAAGCGAACCACCTCCTAAACCTAAACTTCGGCATGGCGATCACCATGTCCCCTTCATTGTAGCTATTGTGGGAGGAAGCTGCAAGTTTCCCTACTACCCCTCCCCCTTCTAGATTAGCACACTTTGCAGCATAGCGTTGAACAACACCCGGTAGGTGCCCCGGGCTTGGGCCCTAAATTGTGGGCGGAAGCCAATTAGAATGACCCTACCTCGACCAAGAGGAACCTCGACCAGAGCGCTTTTACCCTGTAGATGCTCTGCGCCCAGAATCCAACCAGCTACCAACGGGTTTTGCAGGGGATAGGAGGCCCCGCTTTGGGCACCAGGGCCTAAATCAAAAGCGGGGCTGTGCAAAAAGACCACATTCGTTTCCCGCTCTAAGCCGCAGCTGATAGGATGTTCCGGCTGAAAAAGCACGCGCAAAAATGAGCCGGGCACATAGAATTCTTCTTGGGGCAAACCGGTGAGAGCATTGCGCACCGGCAGCCAGAGATACTGGATGGCCCAGTCGCAGGCGCCATCTAGGGTGATTAATGTCCCGCCCCGTTCCACAAAATGATGCATCTGCTCCGCACCCCGCTCGCCAATGCCGCCACTGAACTCTGCTGGGAACAAATCGCCAGGCAGGCCCTTGGCCATTGCTTCCGCTTTGGCGCTAGGCAAGATGAGACAATCCAGTTCTTTCAGTGCATCGCCCTGACGTAGCTCCCCATCGCCTAATGAAGCATATGGTATACCGTAGTTATCGAAGACATAACGCGTCCAACCTTCATCGGCGTTGGGGATGGAGCCACGGTAGAGGCCAACCCGCGGGATGCGCGCCAGCCGCCTAGATTGAAGATTGGCGGCGGCTGCTTGGTGAGCCACCGCATATGCAGCGCACTCCTGTGCCACTTGCTCCAACAGGCTGGCATCGGCCTGCAGCAAGAAACTACCTACTGGTAAATCGGTCTGCTCTTCTGTAGTACGGGCCACTGTTGCCCCCTTTTGCATCGCCTGATAAGCAATCTTGTAGGCCCGATTACTGCGGGGATCGATGACCAGCTTACCACTGTGAGCTTTAACCTGGAACTGAGCAGGCTCGGCTACGGCTAAGGGCACTGAATCCACTGGTTCCCAATTCAGCTCTAGCGGGCTATCGGCAGCTATTGCTTTTACGCCCATCTGCAGAGGTAAAGAATGGGCTGTAATATCATAGGGCCGGCGCGGGGGACCACCCGGATACACCCGCAGATCGGGGTAGGGCTGGGCTTCAAGCAGAGTCTTGGCGTAGCGTCCGTAGGGCTGATTCATAGGTATGACTAGCGTCCCTACTGGATAGGTAATGCCTGCCTGGGTGAATGGTTCAGTTGCCCGCTTCACTTCAACGCCACCCAGCATTAACACTTCCAGCATTTCTGCTGCCGTCGCTGGGTCTCCTTGATCCAGGGGTATGATAAACCCGTAGGGAGCCTCGTTGTATTCAATGGCATTCTTGTGGATACGGTAAAAATTGCTCACCCAGCTATCACGATAGCGAGCAGCATGGCGCAAACAGGCCCAAGCGCAAGCCTTATCGTAGTCGACTATATCGCGTAGGCACCAATCGCCACCTTCCCACGGCTGGGGATGGTTCCAGGTAGCCACGCGCGGATCAAAACCGCGCACTTCACGCAGCTGCTCCACCTTTACCGGGGTAGCCATACGCACGCTAGCGGCCTCAGATAGAATGCGCACGCCACCATGGTAATGCTGGTACGCTCTGCTGGGCGAAAAAGCATCATAGGTGAGGTTTGTCGCTACGCCCTTAAAACCGCGGCCGTTCATCTCCGAGGCGATGCTCATGCCTAACCAGTTAACCATGCCGCGCAAAATGGGATCAACGTTGGCGTCATAAGGATCAATAAAGGGGGGCAGCACAAATCGGGGGCCCTCACTACTCTGTTGATGCTGATCTTGCACTATATGGGGGTGCCAAACGTTGTGGATCTTTTCGATGGCCAAACGGTTTTCAACTAATGTAGCCATAAACCAATCTCGGTTATTGTCATGGCCAGCATATTTCTGATACAATTCCGGCAGCAGCATTCCTTCATAAGTTTTTCCTAACGAAGCTTCGTACCATTTAACAACCAGATCAAGGCCATCTGGGTTCAAAGAAGGCACTAGGAGAAAGATAACATTGTCGAGAATCTCTTGTGTCACCGGGTCGTCTTGGGAGAGCATGTCGTAAGCCAGCTCTAGGGACATTTGGGCAGCACCAACTTCACTAGCATGGATGCTACAGGTGATCAAACAAATTGTCTTCCCTTGCTGCGTTAACTCAACCGCCTGCTCCTCGGTAAGGTTGCGGGGGTCAGCTAGCTGCTGTTGGATGGAACGATAATAATCCAGCCTTTCCAGGTTAGCTGGTGCAGAAATCGTCGCCAGCAACATCGACCTGCCTGCGGTTGATTTACCGATTTCCTCGACCAAGATACGGTTCGATTGTTCTGCCAAACGGTAGAAGTAGCTGGTAATCTGCTGCCAGTTGGCTAGTTTGCGGTCGGCTCCTACCTCAAAGCCGAGGTGGGTGGCAGGAGCAACAATGTCTGTTCTACGCGTGGTCATGCGGGTCACCTACTTTCATATTGTCGGCGAATGCCATAGATAGCCCATTCTTAGCCTCAGGTATAAGTTCGACAGCAGAAATAACTATACCTGCGCCATCATTTATTTATCCAGAGCCAAGCCACTCAAGCGAAGCCGGATGAAAGGGGAACGTACCATTGAGCAAACATTCACAGCGCCGCATGCCTATTCTAGAAGCTTTGCTTGAGTACCAGCGGCAAAAGACAATATCTTTTCATTGTCGAAGTAGCTGTAATTCGCGCCGCCCTTGGTCACAAACATGGTGTTGGCTTGCCTAATCTAACCAAGATCTGGGGGAATACTATTTTTGGCCACGACTTAACGATCATGCCTGACCTAGATAGTATCTATAAACCCCATGGTGTCATTGCTGAGGCGCAACGCTTAGCTGCTGAGGCCTTTAAAGCTGATCACGCCTTTTTCATGGTCAACGGAACTACTAGCGCCATTCAGGGTATGCTTATGGCGGCACTCGACCCGGGTGACAAGGTGATTGTACCGCGTAATGTGCATAAATCAGTGGTTAGCGGCCTGATATTGAGCGGGGCCGAGCCTATTTATGTGCAACCGCCCATTGATGACTACCTGGGTGTGGTCAGAGGCATGACTACAGACAGTGTGCGCCAAGCCTTGCGCCAGTACCCTGAAACGAAGGCTATCTTCACCATCAACACCACCTATTATGGTATGGCTCCAGAGCTTGAGCAGATTTGCGAGCTGGCGCACGAATACGAGATACCAGTGTTGGTCGATGAAGCCCATGGAGCCCACCTGGCGTTCCATCCCCTCCTGCCACCTTCCGGTACGGAGGCCGGGGCTGACGCAGTAGCATCAAGCACGCATAAGCTGGTGGGCTCGTTAACCCAAAGCTCCATGCTACTGACCCAGGGTCCATATTTGGACCCGCTGGAAGTTAAATCTACCCTGAACTTGACGCAAACTACCAGCCCCTCATATTTGCTTTTGGCGTCCTTGGATGCCGCTCGTCAGCATATGAGTTTGCATGGTAAAGACTTGCTTACGGAGACCATGAACCTGGCCAACTGGGCGCGCCATGAGATTAACTGGAACATTCCTGGACTCTATGTATATGGCAACGACCTAGTAGGCATGCCCGGATGCCCGGCCTACGACCCCACGAAATTAGTCATTAGCGTGCGCGCCCTTGGGGTGAGCGGCTTCGAAGTGGAAAGGATACTACGCCAAGGGTTCCATATCCAGGTTGATCTGTCAGACCTATATAACGTGCTCTGCGTGGTCACCATTGGGGATACAAAGGAAACCGTCCGGGCTCTGGTAGAGGCTTTGCGTCAGATAGCTAGCCGCTTCAAACCGCGGGATGTGCGGGAAGAGAAGATCACTCTACCCCCCATCCCCTCTCTTGCTTATCTACCACGGGAAGCCTATTACAGTGAGACTAGGAAAATGCCTTTGACGCAGGCAGCGGGACGCATTGTGGCTGAAATGCTTATGGCCTATCCGCCAGGCATACCGCTGATTACTCCGGGCGAGATTCTTACCCAGGAGATAATCGACTACGTGCTTTCGATCAAAGAACAGGACGCGCATATCTACGGCACAGAGGATCCCACAGCCGAATTTATCCGCGTCATTCGGTAACAGTGCCCCAAGATTGTGGGGTATCTGTAGGGGTCAGACCCTGTCCGACCCTGGGCTGTTGCAGCTAATGCAACAGCCCCTTTTTAAATACTTCTCGACAGAAATGGGTATTGGGATGGCGCACGCGCTAGGTTTGGTTTACCGAAAGATGGCTCTTCATGGCCTGTTGGCGGCAACGCTAGGGGAATACGTCGCCTACGAGCGCCGTACTTGACGAAGCCAGTCGATAATATTCTCACAGCTAAAGCAGGACTGCTGCGGCCTTTATCAGAATAGGAATATCTGATTGAAGGCTGTGAAACTCACCCCGTTATCTGGGCACCTGGGGTAGGAGGAGCTAGTGGTGCAACCGATCAATGCGGCGCGATGGCTCGCATCTGGTCGGTTTTTTTGGGTTAAAATCCTTAGGGGTGGGTAGAACTGAGCAAGAAAAATGCGCCCACACTGAGTGACAAGCAATTATGGGTAATCCGACCCATATACTAAACTGTTATCTCACTAAGGAGGGACAATCGTGGGAAGAAGGAATAACAAGCGGCTTAAATTTCTTTTACTCATTTGCGGTTTCATGGGTCTTGTAGCATTGCCCTTTGCGGCCAGTTATTCTAGCGCAACTATTTCCAATGCTGCTTCAGTAAGTATTACTGATACTACCAAGGCCTTAATCGCCCTGCAGCTAGCTAGTTACGAAGAGTGTTTTCTTGGTGATACCATCTCGGGCAAAGTAATCAATAACATGGGAGTGCCTCTTATATCGCTAGAGGCTACAGGCGCTAGCATCTCTTCTGTGAATCTATCTGCGGGTGAGACTGCCACCCTTTCCTTTCAGCCATCCCAAATCGGTTTTTATACTTACGATGGCAAAATCCACGCCAGATGGTGGAACGGTTCGGCTCAGATACCCTACTCCATCGATGTTGAGGTCGTGGACCCTGCGGACATAACAGTTACCTGGGATGCTACTTTAGCCCAGATATCTGTTGCCAATCATTGTGGACATGATCTCACGGTATTTGTAGGTGACCAGTCTGCCTACTTGGCTAGCGGCGACGTAGCCCTTTTTGCCCGAACCGGCGATATTACCGACGTTACTTTTAGCTTAGGGGGGCAACTGAATTATGGCGCTAGAACCGCCCTTACTTATGACCTAGGAGAGCAGCGGGATTATACCGTAACCATTCCTACCGTATTACTACCTCCATCTGTGCCGATGCCTGCTACACCAACTGAAGTGCCCCCAACGGAAGGGCTACCAGAAGCTCACCCAACGGAAGAACTACCAGATGTACCGCAAACGGCAGAGCCCACGGATGCGGTGCCACCTGAGGAACAGATAAGCGCTGACGACGACTACCTGCCAGATAGCGATGCAGAAGATATAGAAGTGGTTATCGAGCCATAATGCATGGCAAAGAGTGCCACAAAGTGTGGTGTAAGGCTGCGGGGCGCGGGGCTGGGTGTGCTTGCTGTAAGCACGATTGGAGCCTGCTCCTGTGCTATAAGCAAGCACCCCAGCCCCTTTTTCAAGCAGTCAATCCATTCTTAGGGGGAATGTTTGGTGCCAGATAAAACCGCTAATAAATCCCGAATTCTAGATCGCAAGCTTTCAACTAGCAATAAGATTATGCGCCTAATAACCTTGTACTTACCGCTGCCATTAGGCTTGGCAGCCCTTTTGTTCCTGGTTCTAGCCTACAGAGCTATTTCGGCACCGCTAGAAATAGAGCAAGTTGTGGCGCAAGAAACCTTGGCACAAGAAGTTAGCTTTGACTATTCTGCCATCCCGAAAGTATCATCTCTTTACCCGACGGCAACTGCCTTAGGCCGGCAACCTACTTACCTGGTTAACCTCACAGACCGTTTCGACATCAAGGTGCAAGGCAAAGTAACAGCTGCTGCCGGACAGCAAATCGAAGGCACCCATGAGGTGATCATGCGTCTGCAGGCGGGTGAACTGTGGACAAAGGATTATGTGCTCAGCCCCAAACAGCCGTTTACAGGTAGCGGCGAGTTCATCGCCCTAGACCTGCAGACGAAGCTACCCTTTGCAGAGCTGCTGGCCTTCTCTGCCCGGGTGGCCGAAGAGGCTAAGACCGGCCCCAGCTCTTTTCTAGTTACCTTACTACCCCATATTCAGGCCCAAGTAGTCGGCGACACGCCAGGGTTAGTGAATACCTTCGCACCCTGCTTCGGCTTTGAGCTTACAACCCTACAACTTACTCCTAAAGGCGTGCCGCGAGACCGCTACTCGGATGCTGTCGACCCCACACAGGATCTAGTGCAACAACAAACTGTTTCGCGCCCCATCGTGGAAACAGTGCCTAACCAGATAAACCTGCTGAATGCGCAACTAACTGTTCCGGCTGCCAAGGTGCTTTATAGTTGCGTAGCCTTGCTGTTTCTTTATCTAACCTGCTGGCTCGGCTTAAAGAATCTCAGGCGGCGGCCCCAGTTATCGGAAGTAGAACTGATTAATAAACGCCATGGCAGTCGCATTATTGAAGTTAAACATGGCGCGTTTGCAGCCAACCAACAACTCTTGCATCTCGGCAGTTTCCAGTCGTTACTCACCTTAGCAGACGACCGGGAAAAATCTATTCTGCATACAACGGACATAGATGGCCTGCCCAGCAGTCATATCTATTACTTGATGGAGGAAGGCATCACTTACGCCTACTGTATTCCTGAAAACCCTGAGGCAAAATGCTGAGCTATACCTCCCCTGCTGAGGAACGGCGCGCGCACCAGGCGCTGCGCCTTTACCGCTATCTATCGTGGGCACTAACATCACTTATGTACTTACTGAGTGTTCCCCAGCATAGCCTGGGAGTTGCTAGCGCAGTCGTCATTGCTTTGCTGCTGGCCGGCCATTTAGCCAGCAACTTCTATCAAAGCATCGAGCTGACGCGACATTTGGCCATCAGCTTGATTCTAGTAGAAACCGCAGGCATTGCCCTACTGCTCATCCCGACAGGGGGCCTAAGTAGTCCCTTCATCTGGTACGCTTTGAACCCCATTTTCATGGCCGCCTTGATGCTGCCCGTGAGACACTGCTGGTTGGCACTAATCGGTTTCCTCGCTTCCGCCACCATGGGTAGCGTGTTACTGTTTGCAGAGCCCATTGCCGAGGTCTGGTCGGGCAGAAGTCTGCTCATCATAGTCTTTCTCCTAGTTACGGCCGCCGCCTCCATATTTTCTTATCTGATGGTGGCGCTGCGAAAAGCTTATGCCCAGCTAAACAAGGCTCACGAAGAGGCGGAACGCTTACTCATAGTGGAAGAACAGAACCGCATCGCCAATGAAATCCACGATGGCGTATCGCAACAACTATTCAGCATCGTTTATGCCCTACATGGCCTGAAGCGCGGCCAAGGCAACTTACAAGACCAAGAAACACAAGAGCAACTACAGCTGATTAGCGAAACGGCCACGCGGGCCACGCAGGAGTTAAGGGCATCCATCTATCGCATTAAGCCGAACCCAAACGTAAACTTGACCTTCGTAGCTACGCTTCGAGCTTATCTTGATGACCTAGCCAAGCTGAATAGCATACAAGTAAACCTAGAAACAACCGGTAGCGAGGATTCAGTTAGCCCTGCCTTACGTCAGGCGCTCTCGCGCATTATCAAAGAGGCCACTGCTAATGCCATCAGGCATGGGCACTGCAGCACCATCAATGTCGGCATGGCCATGCAGCTGGGCGCTTTGGAGCTTCGGGTTACCGATGACGGCGATGGCTTTGACCCCGAGCATCCCAACAGACGGGGCCTCGGGCTAAGCAACATGACAGGCTTGATGACTAACTTCGGTGGTAGTTTAGAAATTAATGGTGCGCCTGGGCGGGGCACTTGCGTAATCTGCAAGGTGCCGGCAGCAGGTAGCTAATTGGAGGTAATAAGATGAGGGTTGCGGTAGTCGATGACCACCCCTTAGTCTGGCAAGGGATTAAGGCGGTCCTATCCACAGAGCCCGACATGGAACCGATCGGCTGGGCCAGCAATGGGCGCGAGGCTGAAAAACTGGTACTGGACCGAAACCCCGACGTGGTACTGATGGACATGAGGCTACCCGGTGAATCCGGCCTAGATATTATCCGGCGCATCAAACCTAAGGTACCCTCTGCCCGTTTTGTGATCTTGACCACCTATGCAGAGCAACAAGATGTTACGGCAGCTATCAATATGGGCGTGGACGGCTATGTGCTGAAGGAAGCTCTGCCGGAAGAGATGCTTGCCGCCCTCCGCCTTGTGGGGCGTGGCCGGCCCTACTTTGACCCAGCCGTAATGCAGCTGGTCGTGGCTAATCAGAAGCGACAAGATGAACTGAGCGAGTTGACGGAAAGAGAACTAGAGGTCCTGCAGGAATTAGCTCAGGGGCTTAGTAATAAGGAAATTGCGGGGAAGTTGTTCGTGACGGAGTATACGGTGAAGAAACACGTGAGCGGGATACTGAGCAAACTGGGGCTGAAGGATCGGACACAGGCGGCGCTGTATGCTCTGTCTGGTCGCCCATCTAGTTAAGTAGCTATAGGGATCGCACCTTATCGCTGATCATCGCAGACGTTGCCAGCACTCGCGCACCTGTTCCGCGAAACTGCTATCTACCAGACACAAAAGAGATTACAGGCCTGGGTCACCCCAGGCCTGCAGCACCGCTAAACTGCTTATGGAACAGCCACTGCGTCGAATGTGATATTGCCATTGAAGGTTGCTTCTTTAGTCGCTCCGTATGTCGTAACTGAGAGGCTAACCTTGAGTTCCTTACCTGCTGGAATCCGGATATATTTACCGGTAAGCCAAATGGCATTACCCGCCCCGTCCGTTTGGTCTATCCACAGGCCCCATGTTACATGATCCTGCTGCAAGCTCGAATCAATGACTGCTTTTACTTCGATATCATCATCGGAGTTGTTCTTAATCGTAAATAGGTGGAACCATTGATATAAGCTTTCGGGTTGGAGTCCATAATTCTGCCCATTGTTATAACCAGGGCGGAACTTCAAGACCTTTGCATCTTTTGTTGTGCCAATTGTCCCCTCGTTATATTTCCCTAGGTATGCGGTGTTATCTTTCAGCCCAACCCCCTCACCTGGAATAAACGCAAGGATAGCACTATTGGTAGAAGCAATTGTGATGGTGCCAGTTGAGGTCACATTGGCCTTGCTATAAGCCATGGCAGCCATCAGCCCTGAGAGAGCCAGCAGGGCAACTACTAGAAGTAAGCCTTTCTTTTTCATCAGGTATATCCCTCCATTGGTTCATTTGGCGCAGCTGCGCCATTGCCCTAATTATAGGTGGGCTATGCTGCTTACACTCCCCGCTGGAGGCTACTCTCGTGGTAGACGAAAACCTAATCTGTAAGCAACTGAGGTGCCATAGGGAACAAGCCCTAGAGGTATGCAGCAGTAGACCAAAGTACCGGATGCCAGTCGCATGCCAAAGATACAGTTATACAGTTCACGCCACTGGCAATAGAAAGGAGCCCTGTTAGATGAAAGCTCTCTTACGCATGGCAAACTATGTTTTTTACCTGTTGGTAGCTATCGTTTTAATCGCTGCTATCGGCACTGGCATTACCGGCCGCCCATTTTTGTTTTCCGTTATTCGTTCCTATAGCATGTACCCGCTTATTACCCGGGGGGACTTGGTGCTCATTAGCAATCTGGGCCCTAAACAAGCAGTAAGCATCGGTGACATCGTGCTCTTTAAGGCAGAGCAGGGTAGCTTGGCCAGCCAGGGCTGGGTAATTCATCGTATTGTTGGTGGGAACGAGACCGATGGATACATCACTAAGGGAGACTATAATGATGAAACAGACCAGCAAAACGGTGGCTCTGGCCCCGTGCAGCGCGAGTGGATCGCCAGCCGAGCCATAACCTTAGCTGGTTTGCCTATGAAAATTCCACTACTAGGGCATGTGCCACTCTGGGCAGAACAATTCCAGAAAAGCAGCTACTCTTTGCCGTTAATTGGCCTGATCCTGGCTTTAGTTTTTGCTGCCAGCGAACTTGCCCCTAAGAAAAGACGTTCTCGGCGCAGCTCCAAATTAGAAACACCATTGCTTTATGTTGCTGGGGGGTTGACGCTTAGCATCGTTTTGACGGCTTCAATGCTAGCTACTAGTCAGAATCTGACCCTTGTATATGAAGTATCGGATAGCAGTAAAGGAGTGATGATGGGTAGTAGCGTTGGTATCATGCTAGTGGGCGAAGAGACTGAACGGCCTTTAGTAAACCTGAGTAACAAGACCTTCCTCCCCATTGTGGCCACCTGCACAAGCCATGACCCTCAAATCAGTTTTAGCCACAACCAATTGTATCTGGGCAAGGGGCAGGACCAGGCGGTGAGCTTCAAGGTAAAGGCGGTGACTCCTGGCATATATCGGAGCAAAATGCAGGTGGGCCTGTTCTATCCCTTTTTACCAGCGAGCGTAATCTATTGGCTTGCCAAGCAGAGCTTCTGGCTAGCGCTGTTCGTTGTTGCCCTCATCCCAGCCCTGCCTATCATCTGCTACCCGCTTTGGGACACCAAACTGCGCAGACAAACCGGGCGCGCATTAGGTAAAGAATGGAGGCGCTTAAGAACACGGTTATCCCTTTGACCTACGGACAAGATATGGAGGATGGATTTGTTTTTTGCCAGCCTAAGTTACTGGAACAGCATGCCAGGCTGTACGTGAAAAAAAGTGCTAAAAAAGTGTTACACCTCTTGCCAACGACAAGAATATGCTATATCGTTGTAGAGACGACCTGTTAGATTCATTATATATAAATATTGCGTTAAATCGGCGCGATATTTCGAAAGAGGAGGCACTTACCAAATGAAGAAGTACTTATCACTGGCTGTTGTTCTTGCACTGTCTTTAACTCTTTTTGTTGGCTGCGGTAAACCAGCGACGTATAAAGACGGCACCTTTATCGGCGCTTCCGACGCTAACGACAGAGGCTACACACGGGCAGAAATAACCATCAAGAAGGACAAAATTGAATCAGTGAAAATTGTTGGCCTTGATAATGTGGATCTAGATAAGACAGAGGATTATCCTTACGAGGAATACCATAAGGCAGTTACTGAGTTGGAAAAGGCAATGAAAGAGAAAAACACGTGGGACGTGGACGCAGTTGCCAAAGCCACTAGCACTTCCACTCAGGCTAAGCAAGCTGCCCAGCGGGCTATGGAGAAAGCTTTAGTGAAGCCGACTTCCACCGCTAAGTATTTTGATGGCACTTTCATGGCTATTTCCGAGCAAACGGAAAGAGGTTGGACGATCGCTTGGGTCACCCTTAAAGGTGACAAGATTACCGACGTCAAGCTAAGTTCCACCACTGCCAAGACCGATGACAATGGCAACAACACTTTCGTGCGCAAAGACGAAAGCTACCCCTACGAGCCATATTTCGAAGCACTGGAGCTTATCCCCCAGCGCATGGTTGAGAAAAACGGCACCGATATCGAAGCAGTTACCGGCGCAACCAGTACTACTGACCAAGCAAAACAGGCAGTGGAAAAGGCACTAACAGAAGCAACCCGCTAACAATTCAACTGCTATAGACTAAGCTAGAAGCCGGAGGCAAATACTCCGGCTTCGTTCTTTTTGTCAATTTGTCGTACCAGGCTGCTGCAACATGTGTGCTATAATAAATGGATTCTTTGTTATTTTGGCGAACACTGGCTAGGAGTGAGATTGACATGCGTAGAGCTTATATCGGGGTTGGCCTACTTCTTGTAGCTCTAGTGGTTGGCATTGGTGCTTGGCGTTTAGCCGACACTCGCGAAGCAAATCAAGCAGAGTTTCTCATGGGCACTTACATGGAAATTACGGCAATTGGCCGCAAGGCACCGGTGGCGCTGGAGGCGGTGTTTGCTCGCCTGGAGGAAATTGAGTCCCGCATGACCCAGAACAGCGAAACTAGCGAAATAGCGGCTGTCAATGCCAAGGCCGGCGTTGAGCCAGTAGCCGTCAGTCCGGACACTTTTCTAGTTATCGAGAAGGCGCTGCACTATGCCGAGCTAACCGATGGCAAATTTGACCCCACCATTCAGCCCATTGTGAGGCTCTGGCAAATCGGCTCGCCTGAGGCGAGGGTGCCGGCACCGGAAGAAATAGCGGCAAAACTGCCAGCTATCAGTTATCAAGCCGTAGAGCTCGATGCGACTAATCAGACTGTATGGCTGACCCAGCCAGGCATGGGCCTGGACCTGGGAGGCATAGCTAAGGGGTATGCTGCTGACGAAGCAGTGGCCATCTTGCGAGAGCATGGGGTCAAAAAGGCGCTGATCAATCTTGGGGGTAACATCTATGCCCTCGGTACTAACCCTAGCAATCAGCCCTGGCGCATTGGCGTGCAAGACCCCGAAGATGAGCGGGACCAGTATATCGCGGTGATTGAAGCTACGGACGAAACCTTGGTCACCTCGGGGGCGTATGAAAGGTTTCTTAAGGTTGATGATACTGTATACCATCATATTCTTAACCCGGAAACGGGCTATCCCGCTGATTCGGACATACTCAGCGTTACAATTATTGCTAAGGACTCTATCGACGCCGATGCTCTGAGCACAAGTGTCTACATTCTAGGCCGCGAAGCAGGGCTGGCGCTGGTGAACAGCCTCAATAACATCGAGACCGTTATTATCGACAAAGAACGTCGTGTATTTGCTAGCGCAGGCGTGCGCGATCGCTTAACAATTGTTGACCCAAAATTTGTATTGATGCCATAAACTGGGGGACAAAATGAGTAATGCTAGAAAAACCGTCCTTTTAGGTATATTGATCGCTCTCGCCTTAGCACTGCATGTGGCGGAAAGAGCTTTGCCGCTGCCGGTGCTACCTGTGCCTGGTGTCAAACTGGGTTTGGCCAACATCGTCACCTTGATGGCCATTTTCATCCTACCACTGCCAGAGGTAACCCTGCTAGTGTTGGCACGCACTATTCTAGCCGCAACTTTTGGGGGCGGCTTGTCAGGTTTTTTGTTTAGTTTGGCGGGAGGGCTACTGAGCATGTTAGCCATGTATCTACTAGTACACAAAGCCACCCATTGGTTCAGCCTGCCAGCCATCAGTGTCGTGGGTGCTTTGTTTCATAATCTTGGACAGCTGCTAGTTGCCGCCTTCATTGTGCGTACCTGGGGCATCTTTCTTTATCTACCGCTGCTATTGGTATCAGCCGGTCTGACGGGACTGGCTGTAGGGTTTACTACGAAACTTTTACTTAAGGCGCTACTGAACACTAAGCTAGTTGACGTTCCAGAACGCTTGCGTTCGCTGCTGGTTTAGCTGAAGCACGCTTGTAAGGAGGCTTGGCATGCCATTAGTTTATTCAGCTCGGCTCAGGCAAGAGTTACGAGAGGTAGAAAATCATCTAAAACAGGCGCTACGATCACGCCAGGCCGTACTAGAGCAAGCATCGATTCAGCTAGTAATGTCTGGCGGCAAACGCATCCGCCCGGCATTAACTTTGCTGGGCGCAACCTTTGGCTGCAAACAGGACCCCGCCGTGAGTAAAGTTGCAGCAGCTATCGAGCTTTTGCACATGGCTACCCTGGTACACGATGACATTATTGATGACTCTCCCCTGCGCCGGGGCGAGCCCACCGTGCAAGCCACGTACGGCAGAGAGATTGCCGTGTTCACTGGCGACTGGCTGCTAACCAAGGCCCTGTTGCTACTGGCTGAAGCCAATACGGGAGAGCGCATGATTGAGCTAGCCAAAACCATGGTACATATCTGCGAAGGGGAGGTTAGCCAGTTTGCTAGTCGGCACCAAAAAGTGAGTGTCTATGGCTACTTGCGCCGTATTCATGGCAAAACGGCGGCCCTGTTTGGCCTCAGCATTACCGCTGGTGCCGAACAAAATGCCGCCGCAGAGCCCACTTTGCGGGCGCTTGGTAAGTATGGGGTTTTCTTAGGCATGGCCTTTCAAATCTACGATGATTTACTCGACTATACAGCCCAACGCGGCCAGCTAGGCAAGCCAGTAGGCGCGGATATTCAAGGTGGAATTTATACCCTACCCCTGCTCTACGCTTTAGAGGATATGCAAGCTGCAGCCGAATTGGAGCCACTTTTACATACCGCTTGTAAGCAACAAAACACTGCTGCTATCATCGAGCGAGTGTCCTATACCGATGCGCTGGAACGCTGCCACAGCCTGGCGAAACGCTATGCAGAGAAGGCCGTACAGGCGATAGCTATACTACCTGAGACGCCTGCCAAAGCAGAGTTAATTGCTTTACCCGAGCAACTGCTAAGTTTTTAATGGTTTTAACGTTGTAACAAGAAAGGGCTGCGGGGTACCTTACCTAGAGCACAAGAGCAGGCTCCAATCATGCTTACGGCAAGTACCCCGCAGCCTTCTCGCCATTTCTTCTAGCTTAGCAGCGTCAGCAAAAGACCGGCCAACTGAGCCATGCCCTTCGGTATGGGGCGTATGTCCAGGGATTCGTCGAGACGATGAGCGCCACGTCCGTTAGTAATGCCAATGCAGATTGCCGGCACCCCTTGGCTAAGGGGCACGTTGGCGTCAGTGCTGCTGGGGGCACTGCTCGGGCTAATACCTAAAGCAGTTAGTATCTCATTTGCCTGTTGCACCAGCTCATGATCAGACGGTAAGGCTCCGCCGGGACGATCGCCCACTACCTCAATCTGCAAGTTGAGGCCCTTAGCATGGAGCTCAAGGATGCTACGCACTTGCTGCTCCAGATGAGCCAAGCTTTCGCTACAGGTGGAGCGCATATCAATGAACATCTCTGCCTGCTGAGCGATGGTATTGATGGAAGTGCCACCGGAGATAACACCTACGTTATAGGTGGTGCGCGGTTGTTTGGGCACCTCTAGGTGGGAGATATCGGCAATCATACGACCTAAGGCATGGATGGCGCTGGCGACGCCGAAGTCGCCCCAACTATGGCCACCACCCGTGGTTACGCTGACCTGCAAACGGCGACTGGCAATACCCTCATGAATAACTGAACCCAAGTTGCCGTCTACAGCAACTACCATATCCACCTCTTGGCCAAAACGGGCCATGGCCGCCTTCATGCCGCGCAGGTCGCCTAGCCCTTCTTCGCCAGCGGTACCGACTAGAATTAGCCGTCCCTTAAAAGTAAGGCCCAGGGCACGTAGCCCGGCCACTAGCTGGATCAGGGCCGCCACTGCCGTAGAATTATCCCGCACGCCTGGCGCATGCAGTTCATGCCCTTCCCGCCTGACCCGCACATCTGTTTCAGCCGGGAACACGGTGTCTAGATGGGCGGCAACCAAAATGGTAGGACCATCACCTTGCCCGCGGATATCGGCATAAACGTTAGGTGTTTCATCCACAAAAGCGTCAGTCAGACCGAGCTCACGCCAACGCTTGGCGACATAATTAGCCCTAGCATGCTCCTGAAAAGGCGGCGCTGCCACTTCGCAAACAGTGATGTTCTCCTGCACCATATCCTCTAAGTGCTCCAAATAATAAACTGCTAACTTCTCTAGTAACTGGTTATCAATCATGTCCCTACCTCCCTTGTATGTAAAGAAATTCAACAGCTATAGCCATACCCCTCTTATCTCACCACAGGATTTTTACTAATATCTCAGAAACGGCTAGTCATTAAGAGCGGGATTCTGGGCATGGATGATGAATAAAGCCATAATGCAGCCCAGTAGCCAAGCGCCTCCCGCGGCATAGCCAGCTACCACATCGCTGGGGAAGTGCACGCCCAAATAGATACGGCTAATACCGACCGCTATGGCCAAGAACCAGGCAAGCACAGCGCCAAACTTGATGGCCAGGTTATGCCGCCGTTGGCCGTATTGCCAGAGCAGGAAGCCGAGCAACCCGTAGAAAGCAAAAGAGATCATGGCATGGCCACTGGGGAAGCTGTAGCCTTTGGCAAACACTAGGGCAGCAGCATCAGGCCTAGTACGCTGGAAGAAGGCCTTTAAGGCCTCATTGGTAATCCATGAGCCACTAAGGCAAATTGCCAACACCCGCGCTTCAGTTAATAGCTCTCGGTTGAGACAGCGGCTATAAAGTAATGAGATAACAGCTATAGCAATAGTAACCGTAGCCGAGCCCAAATAGGTTATCACCTTCATACAGGCCGTCAGCTGATCACTACGAAAGCTCTGCACGTAAGCCGCCAACGAGCGGTCAAAATTTGCCAGGTGGGGATAACGCCAGGCAAACAGAGCAAAAACACCTAATAGCAGCAAGCTGACCAGCAGGCTGGCAAGCAGACGCTTGCTCGCTGGTATTACAACCCGGTCAGTAATGGCAGCTAACCTAGATTTTCTCATGAGTCTCCTCCCAACGCTTATGAATGAATCTAGTTTATCATATATGCCAGTAAGCACCCATGCCAGGGCAGGAAATTTGCTTCCCCTGCCGAAAGGTTATGGTAGACTAGACGCATGGAGGGATATAACAGATGCCAGAAAGCAAACGACGCATAACAATAGCCGACTTGAAATCTATGCACTGGGTTAGTGATCCACGTATTTCCCCAGACGGAGAACGGGTTGCCTATGTGGTAAAACAGGTGGATCCGAAAGACGATAAGAAATATGTTTCCCGAATTTGGCTCACAGGCTGTGATGAAGGGAAACCGGTTCAGTTAACAGCCGGGCCTAAGCTCGACAGCAACCCCCGCTGGTCACCAGATGGACAACAGCTCGCTTTTACTTCTAACCGGGAAGAGAAGAATCAGATCTGGTTGCTGCCCCTAGCAGGTGGCGAAGCCCAGCAACTGACCAAGCAGAAAGTCGGGGCTGGGGCTCCGATATGGTCGCCAGATGGCACAAAAATAGCCTATGTGGCCCGGGTCAGCCCCAATACAGATATTGATGATAAGGATGCTAGCGATGTCAAAGTGATTACTCGCCTGCACTATAAGTCTAACGGTGTGGGTTTCTTGGGCGACCGCTATGCCCAGATCTTTGTTGTCGATGTAGCTACCGGCGAAGAAAAGCAAATCACCAGCGGCAACTATGATTGCAGCTCACCCACTTGGTCTCCTTGTGGCACCAAGCTGGCATTTAGCTCGAATCGTACGGCTGAGCCCGACTACAATAACCAAAGCGACATTTGGGTGGTAAATGCAGATGGCGGCGAACTGTCCAAAGTAACCCCTGGTGATGGCCCGTGCGTTAGCCCCAGTTGGTCGCCCTGTGGGCAGTATCTGGCCTATCTCGGGCACAATAATGAGTATAAGGGTGCCACTTTAGCTCGTATCATGGTAGTTCCGGCAACGGGCGGCGAACCGGTAAACCTCACGGCAGATTTTGACCGTACGCCTGGTAATGCTTGCGGCTCCGATATGGTTACCTCTGTCGACCCTGGATTAATCTGGTCAGCAGATAGCAAATGCCTCTACTTCTTAGCCAGCGACGGACCCCGCACCAAGATTTACCGTGTGGCCAATAACCCCGGTGCTACTGTTGAACAGATAAGCTGTGAGCGGGAGCAAGTCGTTTATGGCCTGAGCCTAGCTGCTGGCAATAACCGCTTGGCCTTAGCCATCACTGATCCGGTGAAAATCGGGGACATTTTCTGTCTAGATCTGGGCTCGCAGCCCAAACGACTGACTGCTCACAACGCCAGCCTATTGGCCGAGCTAGAGTTAACTACACCGGAACGCTTCACCTGCGAAAGCGATGGCATGACTGTTGAAGGCTGGGTCATGAAGCCTGTTGGCTACCAGCCGGGAGTCAAGTATCCTGCAGTGCTAGAGATCCACGGAGGGCCACACGTGGCCTATGGCCATGCTTTCATGCACGAGTTCCATTTGCTATGCGCCGCTGGTTATGCAGTAATCTTCACTAACCCACCTGGCAGCCAAGCCTATGGCCAAGAGTTCGTGATTCAGACCCATCACGATTGGGGCGGAAAAGACTATCGGGGTATCATGGCCGCTGTTGACCATGTTAGCCAATATGATTTCATCGATAGTGAGCGCTTGGCAGTCACCGGTGGCAGCTACGGCGGCTATATGACCAACTGGATTATCGGACATGACCAACGCTTCAAGGCGGCGGTTACCCAGCGCAGTACGAGTAGCCGCTATAGCATGTTTGGGACTAGCGATGTGGGCTTCATGAATGGGCAGTTCGAGTTCATGGACAACCCCTGGGATAACCCGGAAGCCTATCTGGAACGCTCGCCCCTGACCTATGTCAATAATATGCACACGCCTCTATTGATACTGCATAGCGAAGAGGACCTGCGCTGCCCCATTGAGCAAGGCGAACAGCTCTATACGGCTTTGAAGTGGCTGCGCCGCGAGGTAGTTTTCGTACGCTTCCCCAATGAGAACCATGAACTCTCCCGCTCGGGCCAGCCGCGCCATCGGGCGGAACGCCTGGAGCACATGGTGAACTGGTTCAAGAAATATGCTCCCACTCGTGCCGAAGAGTATAGTATGTAAACATTAGTCAGCAGAAGTTGTAGCTAAGAGGGGCCGATGGGGTCCTGCGTAGGCACAGTTGGCGCCAGCCAGTGCCCAGCAGTACCCCATCGGCCCCTTCTTCAACTACGGTATGTCTATTTTCATTACAGTGAAGGGGTCGTCCACCTCTTCTGATGCTTCCAGATCAAATAGCCCGTAGTAAAGAGCTTTCCCATCGGGTGACCATAGTGGCGAGATTGCCAAACTGCCGCTTGTCAGTGGCACAGGGGTTTCGCCGTTTGCTGCTAGCAGGAACAGATCGTATTGCATTTCGCCTGTCTGCTGCAACACAGCAAGCTGTCCCGGGCTCTCGGGCCGGGGCGCAAACGCTTGCACTTTTGAGTCGAGTAAAGGGCGTGCATCAGTTCCATCAGCTGCATTGATAACCCACAACCTGCCCTGATCAAACGGGTCTGCTAGGTACAGTTGATCAGCCGCTACAGCGAAAAACTCTGCCTCTGCTAAACGCATCAGACCAGTTCCCTCGAGGGGAATGCTGGCCACAAAGGCAGGGGCCTCCGAGGGGAAGCTATTGAGGAAGAACCGCTCCTCGCCCGAGGGCAGCGCCGCCCACGTTAAGGCCCGCACAGACTCGGGCACGACCGTGATCGTTCTAGCCGAACCAGCCAAATCAGTAACGCGCAGATTATCTTCCTCGATAAACGCGATTTTCTTGCCATCGGGAGACCAGGCAATCGGCCCTAACCCTTCCTCACTTTTGAGCAAGGTTCTTTGCTCGCTGCCATCGGCCTTAGCCACCCAGAGTTCGTCGGTGGCCCAAGCCAGATGCTTACCATCGGGCGAAAAAGCAACGTCAAAAGTAGTAGATGTAGTCTCAAAAACCTTCTGGCTGCCGGAACCATCTGTGGCCACGAGCCAGCCTTCATTCTTATCTTCCAGTGTTCTTACTACCAGCAAATTCTGGCCGTCGGTTGAAATGGCCTTCGGTTCGCCAATGCCTAGACTGATCGCGGTAGGCAGTGCAGTCTGTGGCTTCTGTCCCGGGGCCGCGCGGCAGCCGGACAAAACGCAAGCCATCAGTAGTAAGAGCCAGAGCAACATGCTTCGCTTTTTTGCCAAGATCCCACACTCCTTCTTGTTGTCAGATGCAGGCACTCCCACACCAGTGCCTAAGCGATGCCTAGTAATAGGATATAGGTCTTATTAAGTCAAATCAAAGGAATTTGTTGCCGCACGGTGGTGTTCTTCGCTAATGGCGCGTGCATATTCGAACCCTGAGCGGGGCAAATTTAGGTAAGCACCTCTGCTTCGAATCAGGGAGATGCGAGCACAACTTATACCCCAAAACCCCAAAGACGGTGGAGCTTGCGTGGGCGAGCTCCATCTTCTTTTTGCCAGCGATTCCGTCAGACTGCAGGTGTAAAGCAGGCCAGAACTCGGTAACCTAGAACTAGTTTTGTCAAACGGGAATAGGTTCAGGAGGTGCTTCTGGTTTGAAAAACAAGTTTGCTCTCTTTCTTCTCGTTGCTATTGTTCTCAACATCTCGGTATCTTGCTCCGGTAAGCCGGTAGCAATTCAGGCGGTAGTATTAAGGTTCGCCTGCGCGGATTGGCCCGAGCAGATTAACGTTTTAGACTGCGAAAATGCGTTGAACGATCTTAGACAGGAATGGAACTTGTGGCAAAGCCGCCCTGGTAGCCCGGCCAATCAGGAGGTGCCCAGCTACCGACTAGAAATTTGCTTAGCCAACCAGGAGCCCCAGCTGCTGGCTCTAACCCATGATCTACGGCTCTTCAACGAAGGCTTGAACACCGAGTATCTGCCTCCGCCAAGAACGAAACAGTTAATACTCTCATCGGTAGAACAGCTGCACAGTCTGCGATATGGCGAACTCCTG
>CALNBW010000135.1 GCA_937874815.1 uncultured Bacillota bacterium
TCCTTGTCTTCTTCTGGGCAGCAGGGGGCGCCATCTTCCACTACTACCTCGTCTACCTGCTCCTCCTTAAACTCAATACGCTTGAGTTTGTTCTGCTCTACCATTTGCATGATAACTGGAGTAGCAGAAAGGGCGAGCCCACCCACAATAAAATACTTGGCATAGGGCCGCATTTTCTTGGAGGCTAGTAGACCCAGCCCAAAAAACGTTGCATTGTTTCCTAGATTGACGTACGTCTTAAATCGTTCCATCAGAAAACCTCCTTCTTTAACCTTAGTATGTCTATGTGTTTAACTACGGGAAAATGCGATGAAAGTTGCATTCTCCGTCAACTCCCCTGCTTCGCCTCATACTGCCCCTTACATTCTTCGCGCTTCGTAGCGCTCATTCCTGCCAAAAGTGGCCACGGGCCTGCAAATTAGCATATTGAGCACCGGAGGTAGCTATCAGTGCATACTTTGCAGTAGGTGGGGGTGACCAGGAATGGATGACCAATACCTAGAGTTATACTATTATCCTTTGGGTAGCCGTAACCTAAGTCTCTCGCATCCGCTGAGTAGGGGGAGCGACATCTGGTTGCTACAGCGCTGGCTCAATAGAGTATCGCTGCTGCAGGCCAATTGGCCCGTGGAACTAGTGCCAGAGGATGGCGTACTGAGCAGCACGTTGCTATTAGGGATACGTCAATTGGCCAAACATATGATGCTTTGGCAGCCCTGGCAGATCTGCGACGTCTCCTATCTCATCTTCGGGCAGCTTACGGGGCGCTTCTTAACATCGCAGCAAACCTTTGGCGCCAGGCAATTGCTTTTAGGCGATGAAGGGCATGACGTCTGGGTGCTGCAGAACCGCCTGGTGGGTGCTAACAGACGGCTGGCTTTGATACTCGGCAGAGCCGCTGACGGAGTTTATGACCGCCGCACCGCCCGTATGGTGCGTGCCTTCCAGCGAGATAGCCAGCCTAGTTTTCCTCATCTGCGGGCCACAGGATACGTTCAAGCCGACTCGCTGCTCGCCATCTGGGATCGAACAATTTTTGGCGGTCGCGAGTTGCAGCTGGGCGACCGGGGGCTAGATGTGTTGTCATTACAGGAGTTATTACAGGGGTTGGGGTATCGAGTAGATCTAACCGGTGTTTTTGATGGGCAGATGCACACCGTCCTTTCCCAGTGGCAGCAAGAGAAGGGCTTAGCTATTACTGGTCGTTTCACTGCCCTAGAATGCTGGCGCATCGGCTTGGAGAGGGGCTATTAACAATTACAGTCCGGCCTGCATCTTTGGCAGCCGGACTGTAATGGTTTACGGCGCACTATTCGCAGCACAGTTCTGAAAGCGCCAATTTGGATGCACGTTGATGCCGTGGGCTGTAATTTGTACCGGGCTTCTATGTAAGCCTACCAAAGAGATTTGGGGCAGGCGGCTGAGGCAGTTAGGGTAGCTGATGTATTGACCATCGGGAGACCAGGCAATACGTTCACCCAAACAGGCTGTATCTGTCAAGTCTGTTAGTAAATTCCCCTGGCGGTCTACCAGGCGGATCTGCCCGGTAAGCCCCGTTGGTTGCTCAATTGTAGAGTTATAGGCAAGGGTCTGCCCGTCGGGCGACCAGCGCGGGAAGAAATCTCTGCCTACCACGGTAAGCGGAGTTGTAAACACGCGGCCACTGGCTAGTTCGGCGATAAGCACTATTGATTTCTCAGGTCCGCTTTGCATCAGAGCCACAAGTTGTCCACTGGGGTCGACGTTTAGCTGGGAGACAGGGTCTGGGCCACTGATAGTAGTGATTAGCCGTTGGTTCGTGCCATCAACATTCACTGTCAGTAGCTGCTGCCCATTGCTGGCGGCCCGCGTAAAGATAATCGCGTTTCCACCGGGTAGGAAGGCGGGCGCTTCTCCATTGGTGACAAAACTGGTAGCACCCATCTGCGCGTTGACCAAAATGATCTGTCCGAGCACTGTAACGGCTATACTCTGATTATCTGGTGCCCAAGCAAATTCAGCGAACTCACCCAGCCCCCCTAGTAGCATGCGGCTCTGCCTCGTAGTAGCATCAACCACATACAGTGTGCCCCCAGGGCTGACAAGCGCCACTTGGCTGCCATCAGGCGACCACGTGGGAACGGTAGCTGGCCCGCCCAGGTTGAAGGTAAGACGGGTGGAACCTACCTGGCTCGGGCTGCGCAACCAGGTATCCCAAACTCCGTTGGCCCGGGTTGACTGATAGGCGATGCATCCTTTGGTATTAACCAGGATTAAGGGTATTTGTAGGGTTTGGCCAGGAACAATAACGTAGGGCGGGGTTAGGTTATTGGCGGCGGCGATAACTTCCACGGGCAGGTCAAACCTCTGGGCTATCCGGAACAGCGAGTCGCCAGGTTGCACGCGGACAACTGTGCCTGTTAGTACAGGAACTAAGAGCTTTTGGCCAGGCATAATTTGATTAGGGTTGGGTAACTGGTTGGCTGCCAAAATTAGCTCCACTGTGCTGCCCAGGCGCATAGCAATCCGGAAGATTGTATCGCCTGGTTGTACGGTATAAATAAGCAATAGAACACCCCCTTTGCACAAAAAGCATAGCCATTAGGATTGGCCAAAGCAGCATGGAGATCATGCTGCGTAGCAGGCTATTGCCCAAACGGGGTGCAATAGCTTGCTACAGTATATGCAAGGGGGCCAGAGGTGCAACTTGTCCTTTTTTCGTTATCCCTGGGGGCGTCTAAAGGGGTTAAAGTCCTGGAAATGGCCGACCACTTCGTTAGTATCGGAGATAGTCATGAAGGCACTTGGATCTTCCTGCACTACTATTTCTTTCAGCTGGGCGATCTCAAACCGGGTGAGCACGCACATCACTACCTTGCGGTGCCCATGTTGATAGGAGCCTTCGCCTTGCAGGAAGGTAACACCTCGATGTAGTTGCCCATGGATTTGGGCAGCTATTTCATCGGGCATGCCCGTGATAATCAGGGCAGTTTTTCTTTCCTTAGTGTTCTGGAGGGCGTCTACTGCCCGTGAGGTTACGAATATGGTAATCAGCGTGTAGAGGGCACCCATCAGGTCAAACAGTAGGGCTGATGCCAAAACGATTAAGCCGTTGAACGCCAGCATTACTTCGCCCATGGATAAGGAATAGCGCCGGTTGAGAATCACGCCAATGATGTCCGTACCGCCGGTTGAGCCGCCGGCTTTGAGGACTAAGCCCAATCCTAGCCCATTCAGGGCACCGCCAAAGACGGATGCTAGAAGCAGATCATCGATAGTCAACATGGTGGGGAAGGAGTTCAGTAGCAGGGAGAAACTTAATACAGAAAAAATGGTTAAAGTGATGAACTTGCCACCTATTTTGCGGTATCCCAAGATCAGAATAGGAATGTTGATCAGCAACACTAAGGTTCCAGTTGGCCAGCCCGTAAGACGGTTAATTAACAGGCTGAGGCCGGTAACCCCGCCAGAAAGCATGCGATTAGGAATGATCAGCTGGGTGTAAGCAAGAGCGGACAAGCTGGTCCCCAGCAAGATGAGGACGATTGAACGAGAAATCTCTTTGATACGGTTCACTCTCTCCAACCTTTCTATTTCTAGCAACGCTTTAGCGTTGCGGGTATTTGTGCCTATTACTATTATAGATGATTGCCAGCAAATGATGAAAGCAAGGTTACGCCTTCTCAACATTGCCGCCAATGGGGTTGTTGCTAAAGGTCGTGGCTCTACTCTGATCTCTAAGGGGGCCGAGGGGGTCCTGCTGGGCACAGGCTGGCGCCAATCGTGCCTACGCAGGACCCCTCAGCCCCAAGTCGTTGCTGCAACAGCCGCGAGGGGAAAATCCATAATTGGGCAGGATAAGCATAGGTGATGATCATGGCTAAGTGGCTCAGTCTTTTAGTATTGTTAGGGTTAATGGCATCGCCAGTCTCAACTGCCGCCACTAGCCCGGCAGAGAATATAGTATCCTATCGCTTGTTGCTTGCGGATGGTCAGGTAATTGCCTACACGGAGGCTGTGCCCCACGTAGGCGACTACTATTGGCAAGCGGATGCGGATAAGTGGTATCATGTGGTTCGGGTAGAAGGAGATGTGGGCTGGCTGGAGCCGACTGCCCCCCCGGGCGAAAATGGGCGTGCAGTAACGCCGCCCCCAGTAATTTGGGTAACTTTAGTATGGTTCTTTACAGCCATTGTCTGCTTTTTGATGGTTGGGAGACGCGCCGCGTAGTTCCCTATGCCTACGTCCCCCTATTTTGCTTGCTGAACAGGGATTGCCGACTTGCATCGCGAATATTACTGCTAGCATATCATTCTAGGACCCGGGGACTAGGATAAGGAGGCCTTTAGAACGGATGAATCATTGGAGACAGCAGGCCATGACTCTGAATGACAGGCTCGTCCAGATGCGTCGTCATATTCACAGATACCCAGAACTAGGTTATAAAGAAGTTAAGACAGCCAGTTATCTGGCTGAAATATTGCGCAGCGAAGGAATCGAGATACGCGAAAATGTGGGGGGCACCGGATTAGTTGCTACCATTATTGGTGCTTCTCCCGGCCGCACCATAGCGTTACGAGCGGATATGGATGCCCTGCCCGTATATGAGAAAACAGGAAAATCCTACTCCTCAAGCATCCCTGGCGTCAGTCATGTGTGTGGCCATGATGCCCACAGTGCCATGCTAGTGGGCGCTGCTTTGCTCCTGCAAAAGAACCGACGGCAGATTGCCGGCACGGTTAAGTGCATTTTTCAGGCAGCCGAAGAATGCCCCCCTTTAGGTGGCGTGCGCCCGATGATCGAAGACGGAGTGCTTGATAATCCTAGTGTTGATGCTATTTATGCGCTCCATGTAACGCCCGATTTGCCCCTCGGTAAACTGGGTATAGCTCCTGGTTTAGCAATGGCTGCCAGTGATCGGGTGGAAATCAAGATTCTTGGTTCCGGCGGACACGGATCAGCGCCACAACAGACGGTCGATGCCATCTTGGTCGCGTCCCATGTTGTGGTTGCATTACAGAGTATAGTTTCGCGCAATACCACGCCTCATGTGCCAGCCGTGTTAAGCATTGGGGTAGCACGAGCAGGGTATCGCTACAATGTAATAGCCGATACAGCCTTTCTGGATTGTACGGTACGTACTATTGACAGCCATACCCGCCAGCTGATGCAGGACAGAATTGAACAGATAGTAGAGGGAGTAACCATGGCCATGGGAGCGCGTTATGAACTGCGTTATACTGCTGGCTATCCCCCTGCGGCCAATTACGCAGCACAAGTAGAGCAGGTGGTGCAAGCTGCTGAAGCGGTGCTCGGTGAAAGCTCAGTTAAGCTGCTAGAGCGCCCATCTTTGACTGGCGAGGATTTTGCTCATTTTTTGGAGCGCATTCCCGGAGCTTTTTTTTGGCTCGGTAGCCGTCTGGGCGATGGGCATAAGCAGCATCCGGCGCACCACCCCGGTTTTGATCTGGACGAGGCAGTGCTGCCGTTAGGAACAGCTATTTTCTGTCAGATAATAGAGCAAGAATTATCCCGTTAGTTAACTTTGAGGAGGACCAACCCGTGGAAATGACTCTTCATTTGGCAAAAGAACTCAATCTAGATAGTAAGCATGTCGCGGCTACGATTGAGCTATTAGATCAGGGCAACACAGTGCCTTTTATTGCCCGCTATCGCAAAGAACTTACTGGTGAAATGGACGAAAACATGTTGCGCCAGCTGCAAGAACGGCTAGCTTATCTGCGGGCCTTGGCCGCGCGGCAGCAAGAAGTGAAGCGACTCATCGCTGAGCAGAACTTACTAACGGATGAACTAGCCCAGCTAATTGATAGCGCCACTTCCCTGCAGCAGGTTGAGGATGCCTACTTGCCATATCGCCCTAAGCGCCGCACTAGGGCCACTATGGCCAAGGAGAAAGGCCTAGAGCCGCTGGCCGATTCCCTGCTTGACGTCCGCATTAATGATGCATCGGCTGTCGAGCTGTGCCGAGAATTTATCGATGAGGAAAAAGGAGTAGACTCATCAGAGGAAGCCTTATCTGGCGCGCAAGATATCATTGCGGAGCGGGTGAGCGAAGACTTTACTATTCGGGAGCTAACGCGCAATTTCTACCGTACATACGGCGAGCTGGTGGTTACGGCTAATGACAGTAAAGCTACTTCTCCCTATGAAATGTACTATGACTACAGCGAGCCGTTACGGCGTATCCCGGCCCATAGAATTTTAGCTATCAACCGAGGCGAGAAAGAAGAGTTCCTTAAGGTAGAGTTGAATTTGCCCTTTGAGCAGTTGATTGAACGCATCGTTTTGCGGTATACCAAGCGTCGCCAGGCACCATTGTTCCTGCAGGCTGCTATAGCTGATGGCTGCAAACGCTTGCTGTTTCCCGCCATTGAGCGAGAAGTGCGCAATAATCTTACGGAAGTAGCAGAAGAGCAGGCTATCAAGGTGTTTGCCGAAAACCTACGTAACCTGCTGTTGCAGGCTCCGGTTAAAGGCGCTTCTGTGCTGGCGATCGACCCAGCCTATCGTACTGGCTGTAAGATAGCCGTGCTCAATCCAGAAGGCCGAGTGCTTGACACCGGGGTAGCCTATATTACGCCGCCGCAGAATGACTTAGCCGCAGGGCGCGCCCTTTTGCTGCGTCTGATCGAGGCCAACGGCGTATCTATAGTGGCCATTGGCAACGGAACCGGTTCCCGTGAGGCCGAAGAAGTGGTTGCAGCCCTGATTAGCGAAAAACAGTTGCCTGTAGCCTATACCATTGTGAACGAGGCCGGGGCGTCTGTTTACTCGGCTTCGCCTTTAGCTGCAGAAGAGCTCCCAGGCCTGGATGTTACGCTGCGCGGTGCTGTTTCTATCGGGCGACGCTTACAGGACCCGATGGCTGAGTCCGTGAAAATTGACCCTAAATCTATCGGGGTGGGCCAATATCAGCATGATGTCAACCAAAAGCGCCTGGCGCAGACACTACAGGGAGTAGTGGAGGACGTGGTAAACAGTGTTGGTGTAGATCTGAACACTGCTTCTGCCGCTTTGCTTAACTATGTCGCCGGCGTAAGCAAATCTGTCGCTAAGAACATAGTCGCTTTTCGGGAAGAAAATGGCCCCTTTAGCTCCAGGCAGCAATTGCTGCAAGTGCCGCGCTTAGGGCCGGCTGCCTTTTTGCAGTGTGCTGGTTTCTGCCGCATCCCGGGCGCTAGGAATCCGTTAGATAACACGCCGGTGCATCCCGAGTCATATCCAGTGGCGGAGCGCTTGTGGCAGAGCATGGAGGAGCAAGCCGCAGGGGACTTGACGGAAGCAGACCTCGCGGCCTTAGCTGCGGAATCCGGCGCTGGTTTGCCTACCCTGCGAGATATCTATGCCGCTTTGTTGCGCCCGGGGCGCGACCCGCGCGAAGATTTACCCGGTCCAGTGTTCCGGAGCGATGTGCTCAAGATGGAAGACTTGAAGCCCGACATGATCTTACCCGGAGTAGTACGCAACGTGGTCGATTTTGGTGCATTTGTAGATATTGGGGTCAAGCAGGACGGATTAGTCCATATTTCGGAGATAAGCGATCACTTTATCAAGCACCCCTCCGAGGCGCTACAAGTAGGGGAACAGGTAACGGTGCGGGTGCTGGACGTCGATCTGAAACGCAAGCGTATTGCCCTTTCATTAAAGGGGGTATAAAAGAAGGGCAGGGGACCAGCCGCGGGGACGGTGAAACCACTGAAGAAAGGCCTCAGAGTTCAGGGAAGGTCGTTGGTCCTGCAAAGGGCGCATTGGCAATATTTTACTGGTCCAAGTGTACGTCCCCCCGACCCACTGCTTGCCTACTTGACTTTCGCTAGAGTTGGGGATAAATTAATAATAATCGGCACTGTGAAGGGAAATAGTAACCGCGGAAACTTGTCTTAAGCGAGCCGACGTCTGGTGGGAGGGGCGGTGGCAAGTGGCGGTGAATGGGCCCCGGAGTGTCCACTTGAGGTGGCGTTGCCCGCGTTATAGGGCAAAGCAGCAGAGTAGCTGCTAGTGAGGGCATTGCTTTTAGCAATGAACTCGGGTGGTACCGCGGAGAGACTCCGTCCCGAGCATTGGGGGACGGAGTTTTGTTATTGTAAGTTCTATTATTGTAAGGGAGGATGACTACAGTGAAACGAGTTTTTTCTGGCGTGAAGCCTAGTGGTAACCTTACCCTAGGTAATTACCTAGGTGCCATGCGCCACTTTGTAGCCATGCAAGCCGATTATGAATGCTTCTATTCAGTTGTTGACCTGCATGCGCTGACTGTTCCTCAAGACCCAGAGGCCCTGCGCCAGCAAGCAATTAGTTTGGCAGCGCTATATCTGGCCATGGGGATCGATCCCGAAAGATCTACCCTGTTTATGCAGTCGCAGGTGCCGGCCCACGCGGAACTGAGCTGGCTGCTACAGTGCACGAGCTACATGGGTGAGCTCAGCCGCATGACTCAATACAAGGAAAAAGCAGAAGGTCAAGAGAGCGTTACAGTCGGCTTGTTTACTTACCCGGCTTTGATGGCGGCGGATATTCTGCTCTATCAGACTGACATTGTACCGGTGGGAGAGGATCAGAAGCAGCATGTGGAGCTAACGCGAGACATAGCGGTACGCTTCAATAACCGCTTCGGCGAGACTTTCAGGGTGCCAGAGCCAGTCATTCCGCGAGTTGGCGCTCGTATCATGTCCCTTTCCGAACCCACAAAGAAAATGAGTAAGAGCTCCGATTCCTTTGGTGATATTCGCCTGCTAGACGAACCGAGCGTGATTAAGAAGAAGATCAACCGGGCTGTTACTGATAGCGAGGCTGTAGTGCGTTATGATCCAGTTGCAAAGCCAGGGTTAAGCAACCTCCTAGTGATTCATGCCCTTTGCTCCGGCGAGTCAGTTGCTGCGCTAGAGGAACGCTACGCTGGGCAGGGCTATGGCGCAGTCAAAAAAGGAACCATCGAGGCCGTCGTATCCGTGCTCGAACCAATACAGGTGCGCTATCGGGAGCTAATGGCTACCGATGAAATCCTCGATATCCTGACGGCTGGTGCCATTAAGGCCCAAGAGGCTGCTGCCCCTACCCTGCGCCAAGCCAAACAAGCCATGGGCTTAAACGTTTAGGAGCCCAAAATAAATTTTGCTGTCGGTAAAGGAACTTCTTTCATCCTTGTGCTACAATGGGTGAGAATGGTTTGGTGCGAGTGAGGGGTGAAGGATTTGGGAGAAGCTGTCCGAAGCGAGTTAAAGGAATGGATCAAAGCCCTAGTCATCGCGTTGCTTTTGGCCGGAGTGCTACGTACGGTTTTGGTGCAACCCTATCGCGTTGAAGGAGCCTCGATGGAGTTGAGCTTACATGATTCAGAGCGCTTGTTCGTCAATCGCCTGGGTTATCGTCTGCACCCTCCTCGTCGCGGTGATGTAGTAGTTGTAGACCTTCCTGACGAAGATATTACCATCATTAAGCGTATTATTGGTTTGCCTGGCGAAACCATCGAGATTAGGGATGGCTCTGTCTTTATCGAGGGCGAACTCCTGCACGAGCCTTACTTGACCCAGGCAACGCTTGATGTTTATGGACCAGTTCGTATACCTGAGGAACATTATTTTGTGATGGGGGATAACCGCCAGAACAGCCGCGATAGCCGGAGCTTATCAATCGGTTTTGTCCCTCAGGACCAGATCAAGGGGCAGGCCGTTCTAGTTTACTGGCCCTTTCGCGTGGTGCGCTTGATTAAGTAGGCCACACGCGCTCTAGCAGGGCTACGACCTTTTTAGGTTACTTCATTAATGAGGTAACCTTTTTTTATGCCTTGAACACCCTTGGGGCAAGATATGGTTACTGGAGAAAGAGGGCGGTAGGGCAATGTTGCAGCGAATTGAGGCGTACGTGGGCGAATATGCGTCTGGCAAAAGCGAGGTTGCGGTTAATAGGGCTTTGGCACTACGGGGAAGCGGTTGGCCAGTCACGTTAGTCGATTTAGACCTGGTAGAGCCAACCTATACCCTGCGCCCCCTGAAGCGGCACCTGGAGAGCGAGGGCCTGGATGTGATTGCTTGGGAGACGGAGGAGACTTGGGGATTAGGCGAAGCCGGCATGCAGCTGCATCCAGCGGTGAAAGGAATCATGCAGCGGTCAGGCTACGTCGTCTGCGACGTGGGCTACGGCGTTTATGGTAGCGAGGTGTTGGCTCTGGTGGAAGGGCTGCTCACTTGCCCACAACTAGTTGTTTACCTAGTGGTCAATACTTGCCGACCAATGACGCATACTGTTCCCCTTATAGTTGACGAAGCGCGGCGGTATCACCCACTGCACGGATTGCTCAACAACACCCATTTGGGCTCAGAAACAACGCCGGCATTGGTGCAGGCAGGGGCGCAAGTTGTGCAGGCAGCTGCCGAGCAATTGCAACTGCCCGTTGTGGCCAGCGCCGCCTTAGCAGAAATAGCTGCCCAGATTGGCGAACGAGACATTTGCGGCAACCCCGTATGGCCGCTGCAACGTTATCTGCATCTGGCTTTTTGGTAGAAAGGTAATTCATTTATGGTGGGAGGTAGGTTCGTGACCAAGATATTTAAGGCTGAGCAGCGAGCGTTTATGACTGGCAACGAAGTCATCGCTTGGGCAGCCCTAGCAGCAGGGGCCGACTTAATGTACGGTTACCCCATTACTCCGCAAAACGAGATCATGCATTACTGGACTCGCCTAGCCCCCAAGTATGGTAGAGGTTTTCTCCAGACCGAGGATGAGCTTTCCGCTGGCTT
This sequence comes from uncultured Bacillota bacterium, assembly GCA_937874815.1. GTDB lineage: Bacteria > Bacillota > UBA994 > UBA5500 > UBA5500 > UBA5500. The sequence goes on from CALNBW010000135.1 coordinate 10,737, forward strand.
TGCCA
>CALNBW010000136.1 GCA_937874815.1 uncultured Bacillota bacterium
AATGCCACTGACGTGATCATGCATCAACATTAGCTTCTATTTAAATCTAAATATTTTGGGGCGACTACCGATTATCGGGCATGAAATTGGGCTACTCGGACATTTTCTCAGGCGAGCCTAAGTGGCTAGCTCAAGCCCTCTTCTGTACTGGTTTGGGCTCAGTTGACCAAGTAACTTCTTGGTCTTGTTCTCGTTACAGTATCTGATCGTACGTCCCAAACGTTAGTGTAAGCACCGTTTAGCTCGACAAGCGAGAAACGGCCATTGCCTAGAATCGTAATTGCTAAGATTGACAATTCGAAGGAAGGCAATGACCACATGCGGACAGTTTATAGTGCAGCAGGGCATGCCATACGGTGACATCCCCAGATTCGAAGACGGGGATGAGACTTCCCCTTATAGAACGCGGCTTAGTGCATATCCTTTCCCATGGCAATTCTAGCTGCTGCAGTAAGACAACTGGCAATACCAGCCTTCATGAGATCGAGCACTACAAAAGGAGCAACCCCCACTGTAAAAGCAGAAACTGCTGAAAGGTGCCCTACTACCATAAGATGCATCCAACCACAGACGTAAACAATAGCAATGGTTACAACAAGAGATAAGAGACACGCAACCACCCAAGGCATATGAGTATGCTCAAGACGGATACGCAACCACGAACCCACAATCGCTGCAACAACAAAACCTAAGATAAAACCGCCAGTCGGTCCTACTAGCCGGATAATACCACCAAGAGCTCCTGAAAATACAGGAGCACCAAGAGCCCCTATGACCACATATCCTGCTGTAGTTACAGCTGCTTCACGCACGTCAAAAGCTGCCACAATAAAGGCAAGTGCAAGTACCTGAAGTGTAAAGGGCACTGGCTGCAAGGGCGCCTCTAGATTGGCCGAAACACAAAGTGCACCTATACCAATAGCATCACAAATAATAGAGTGGATAATTCCCTTTTGAGTAAGGCACATTGGCCAAGCAGACTTAGTAACGATAGCTATCTCTTTACGATTTTTGCCCATTTCATTTTCACCTTACACTATTTATTCTCAAATATATCAACAATAAAATTAAAGAACTAGTGGCTTAATCTTACGCACTACATCAAGGAGAGATCCATCGCGAGCTTCAACCATAGCCACAACTTGATCTTCCCACTCAAGATCATCAGGCCTTCCCACAAGTTCATAAGCCCGGTTTTTTAGCTCCTCTATATTTACATGCTTAATTCCAGATTCATCAAGGCATTTTGCTATATCAGAACGCTTAGGATTCACGGCAATACCATATTCAGTCACAAGTACGTCAACACAATCCCCTGGTGTGGTAACCGTTACAACATGCTCACACACTGTCGGCATGCGGCCACGCGTAAGTGGTGTCACAACAATGCTGCACTTAGAAGCCGCTGCAGTATCTGGATGACCACCAGGGGCGCCTCTTAAGATACTGAGCCCTGTCAATATAATGGACAGTGAGCTTCCAGATTTCTATGCGGCCAGCATGGCTTTTGGGCTGAACTGGAAGGCCCTCTCGAAGCGCCCGAAGAGCTCCTGCATGGCCTCCGCCGGCACGCGGTCCTCGATGGATTTGTACGGACGGAAGCGCCTCCCGCTTGCGTCCCATATTCTCACTATGGCTTTTTTGAGAGGTCCCCATGGATCCCCGGCGCTGCCGCCTGCCTTCAGCCACCGGTAGAACCCCGATGTGCTCACACCCAGCACCCGCGCCATCATCAAGACGCTGTAGTTTACCTTCTCCTTCCGCATCAGCCGGTACCTGCCCCCTGCCAG
>CALNBW010000137.1 GCA_937874815.1 uncultured Bacillota bacterium
CTATGCTGGCCCGCGAGCTAGAAATCTGCTACGCCAATATCTCCCTCGTCACTGACTTTGACGCCGGACTAGAAGGGCGCGCCGACATCGCCGCCGTCACCCACCAGGCTGTAATGGAAGTCTTCGCCCAAAACGTTGATAACGTCAAGCGCCTATTGTTCTCCGTTATCGAACGCTTGCCCTTGGATGTAAAGCGCGATTGCGTTTGTGCCACAGCATTGGCCTCAACGGGGGAATAGTTCTTCGCATCGTCTAAGGCCGTGTGTCATACGCAAAGCGCGTTGGACCCAATAATCAAGGAGCGAGGGAGCCAAGGAATAGTAGCGACAACAGGCCGAGCTTCCTAGGGTTGTTTCCGGATGAGGACCATTAGTCAGTGTTACTACTACCCCATTAGACCCTAAGCATGCGAGTGCCGTCGCTGCCCTTGGTGAACTGAGCTCATTCCTACAGAGGCTGGGTACATGCGCTCTAGTATGACCATGGCCTTTTCAAGCGTTTCATCTCGTGTGCAGCTAAGTGTTGACAGCCATAACATATCCAGCATATAATAAGCAAAAGATTTAGGCGTTGATGCGGAGGAGTAATACCCAATTTCGCCCCAGAGAGGGAAGGTCACCGGCTGAAAGCCTTCCTGGTTGAAATGGTATGAACGTCGCCGCGGAGCTTTGCGGTTAAGCCGCACGGGTGTGCCCGTTAACGCAGGTTGAGTGCAGGGAACTGTTTTCTTTGCAGTAAGGTGGTACCGTGGAAGCTGGCCTTCCGCCCTTATCGGGGCGGAAGGCTTTTTTGTCGGGATGGCGCGGTGTTCCAAAATAAAGGGAGGATAAGATAATGAGTAAAGAGAGTTTGTCGACGGTGTATAACCCACAAGAAGTTGAAGAGAAATGGTATCAGTTTTGGCAGGAGAAGGGCTATTTTCACGCCGAGGTTAACGCAGACAAAGAACCTTTCACTATAGTGATGCCACCGCCCAATATTACTAGCGCTTTGCATATTGGGCACGCAATGGATAACGCCATGCAGGATATCATTATTCGTCAGAAGCGCATGCAGGGCTATGAAGCTCTATGGATGCCGGGCACTGACCACGCCAGTATCGCTACCCAGGTTAAAATAGAAGAAGCAATGGCTAAAGAAGGTCTCACCCGCCATGATTTAGGCCGCGAAAAATTCCTAGAACGAGCCTGGGCTTGGTATGACAAGTACGGCGGGACAATCATCAATCAGCTGAAGAAAATCGGCTGT
>CALNBW010000138.1 GCA_937874815.1 uncultured Bacillota bacterium
GGGAGTTGCCATCACTGCCACTGGCCTCACCAAAGCGAATGATGAATCGCCAAAACCCGGGTTGAAAATCTGGACTGACTATTGCTCCTGGCAACAGTTCCGATAGCATGTCTCTACTGGCTTCGTTGGGCATGATGACTAAGCCTAGTGCCAACCGGCTCACCCCCTTCCGCTAAACCTTGCTCGCGAAACGGCATACCGCGCCACTCTACGCATGGAGGGAGGAACCCCGGGCGAATTCTCACTCTGTCGGCCCGGTTTGGCATTAACTTCGATCAGCCACAGCCTTCCCTTGCGATCTAAGGCCATATCGATGCCAAATTCGCCGAATTCTTGCCCCAGCCGGGTTTCAACTGCTCGGGCGATGATGCGCGCTCCCCGCCTGATCCTTCGGTTGGCTACCCGGGCGTTAATTCTGAGCGAGCCACGAATGGCTCTGCGCACGGAAATCATGGTACCACCTTCGGCCACATTAGAGACTGCGCTACCCGGCGAAGCCACCCGGGCAATCATGTTTGTGCACGTCCAATTGCCCCGGGGGGTTTTCTGCACCATGACACGTATGTCATATGGTCTACCACCGTAGCGGGCCAAGTGTAACCCCTGTTGAATAATCATGGAGCGCCTTGGTAGAAAGGCCCGCAAGCGTTCCTCCAGTTTACGCAACGAGTCGCAGACACCTGCCCTACTGCCGCCTCCCATGCGAATGCGATGATAACGGTAGCCACGGGCCATACGACTGATCTTGACAATCCCTAGTCCGAGGGAGCCTCTGGCTGGCTTGATGAATACGGTCTGATAGTTGCGCAACCAAGGTCCTAGCTGGTCCAGCGAAGTTAGGCGCTCGGTTTTTGGTAAGTACTGTTTGGCAAGCGGGTCTTGCACTAGAGCCTCATATGTTTCCCACTTGTCAAGGAAGCAAGGGTTGAAATAATGTAGGCCCTCCATAGCCATCAGCTGCTGCTTGGTGGCCTGCACCCGTCTGCTAGCATCGATACCCCGACTTTGAATACGGTCGTAAATCACGTCGGGGAGAGGCACATGTATTTTGCGCCACCCCCTGCCGGCAGGCACAAAGCCACTGACACTCCTGCTGTCCCAATGGATATCTTTTGGCGAAAAAGCATAAGCGACTGCGCCCCGATTTCTGGCTAACCGCACAAAAGTACGAGCCATGTCAGTAGCGGGGCCGAAAAGGTAGGATGATGGTAAGGAGCGATAACGCCAGAGCATGATAGCCACCACTGGGCCCAAACGCAAACGGGCCTTGCCGCTATCCCATACCGCCCGCAGCCTGGCCCCAGGGCGTAGATCTAGTGCCTGCATTACATCCGCGCCTAGGCCTAATCTATTGTCGCGAGAAGAACCGGCCGGGGCTGATCTGAAAGCAACCTCTACTTGTCTTTGGCCATAGGTAACACTGCCAACACCGCCGACATAGGAGCTATCTTTGCCTAGACTAGCAGGGAGTTGCACCTCCCCGGCTCTGCGCAATGGAAACAATTCCACTCTGACCAACGCTGTTGCACCCCCAATCACATGGAGTTCTGCTTCAAGATATGAAATGCTGCCAGCGGCGGTGCACCTTGCCGGCAAGCCAGACGGCAGCGCCAGATAAAAAAATACCCCAGAGTTGCCTCTGGAGTATCAATTGGATGATGATAACGGCAAGGGGAGGGATTACAGAATGAAGTCTTCGTCTTCCTCCTCCAATTCATCTTCATATTCATCGCCATCGAAATCATCTTCATCGAAATAATCGCCACTAGCATCAAGGTCAAGTGCTTTGGCTTTCTTGTCATCAGCAAAGGGAGGTTCATAGACCCTTACCCAAAGCTTAGTCTCACCGACGATCTCGACATAGAATTCCAAATCAACCTCAACCTGCACTGCGCCCCGCCTGGCATGCATACTGACTACCTCTGGCTCCCGCGTCACAGTAGCCTCCACACTTTCTTCTTGCCCGAGCCGCTCTCCTTCGAGATCAATGACGGGCAGATGCTCAGTATAGCGCACCGTTTTCTTTTCCACTGCTGTCAAGGTGCCGTCGGCGTATGTAT
>CALNBW010000139.1 GCA_937874815.1 uncultured Bacillota bacterium
CATATTTTGCGCTGCAAAATATGTTTACACCATTGTTCAGTTTTCAAGGATCAAGTTTTCATCGCGTTGTGTCTTGCGACAGCTTCACTAGATTAACACGAACTGTGTCGACGTGTCAACCCGGCTAAGAAATTTTGTCGCGCTGTCAGCACACTGTGCGACAGGCACATTGACTACTATACACGCCTTATACTCTCATGGCAAGCAACAAATTATTCCTCGGTTTGGTTCAGCGCATGCCCCGATTATTCATTGGGCCACTTATAACCGGAGCCAAGCGGATAAGGCAAATCAATTACGGTCTGCGGCACATCGCCCAAATAAGTTACGTCGGCTATTGGAACCTGGCTATGCACTTGCACCGTCCTAGTAACAAAGGGGATCACAATCTGCACGTCCGTATAAACCTCGAGGTAAATCTTATGGCGCGTCTGATTAATACCGGCTTGTTCAAAAGCATCAGTGACTTCAACATTGACGGTGCCCACAGGAATAATTGTAAAAGGAATGCGTGGCCCCATGTTGGCTAAAAGCTGGCTGTTAAAAGCCTGTCCTAACGGGATCCGCAAGACCTCGCCTTTAATGGCACCTAATGTCTCTTGCACGCGCATAGTAGTCGCGGCAACTATGCGGTTAACTTCCATCGTGTTTACCTGAGCCCATGACGGCTTGCCATTGTAATCAGTATGTACGGTAATCAACAGCCCGTACTTAATCTCCTGCGCAATCTTTGTATTGATAGCATCGTTGATCGCTTGGGTGGCGATGACTTTGGCTCTCGCCTCCGCAATTGCCTCTAAAGTGGGGCGCAAATTTCTATCTACTAGTAATACCGTTTGCAAGGCCAGAAATAGGACCAGAAGAATGTATACAGCTAGCTTCTGCTTAGCGCTGATTTTCCATCCCCGTGATATTCGGCGTCGCTGCATGCTCTTACCCCCCATCAGTTAAACCTATGCAAACTACAGACGAGGGTATGTATTTCCGCCATATTTAGCCGTAGGAGTAAAAATGCAGCTGTGATATAATTACTATCTAAAGGAGGAGGTCTTTGTGGTTACAGAAAGCAAACGCAAAAACCAACCAGCTAAAAAGAAGAAGAAAAAACCCGTTGGCAAAAAAATAACACGGTTTGCGTTGATAAGCCTGACAACCCTGCTAGTGGCTCTAGTTGTGTTCGGCGTGGGCTTCTTATTCTATTCAATTGCAACCATTCCACCCTATGATACGGGCAATCTGGATTTTGATGCTACCTCCAAGGTTTATGATATCAATGGAGAGCTAATAGCTAGCCTGCACGGCGAACAGAACAGGACGCCCGTTTCAATTGAGGTTATCCCCTTGCATTTGCAAAAAGCTGTTTTAGCGATGGAAGATAATCGCTTCTACGATCATCATGGATTTGATGTGCGCGGCATAGGGCGCGCTTTTATTAGAACTATAACAGGCAAGCGTTTGGAGGGCGGCAGCACCATTACCAACCAGGTCGCCAAAATGGTCTTTTTGACTGAAGACCGCAAATTAAGCCGAAAGGTTCAGGAGGTTTTCGTCTCCTTACGTTTGGAGAAAGATTTTACTAAGAATGAGCTGCTAGAGTTCTATTTAAACCGGCTGTTCATGGGCGGTTCAGCCTACGGGATGCAGGAAGCGGCTCTTTACTATTTTGGCAAGGATGTTTCCGACCTAAATCTTGCAGAGTCGGCCATGCTAGCCGGGCTTATTCCTGCGCCTAACTATTATTCACCTTATACCAGCATGGAAAGAGCGGTGGCCAAGCAGACAGCTACACTAAACAATATGGTGCGCTTCGGCTATATTAGTGAAGATGAAAAGCAGGCCGCGCTAGAGCAACCCATTACCTTAGCTAACCGCACACAGGAAGATAAAAGTACTGCCTCCACCTATTTCATCAGCTATATCCGTGATCAGGTTATCAAGATCTTACAAGATAAAGGTTATTCAGCACGGGACGCCCAGCAGGAAATATATACGGGCGGGCTATCGATCTACACGACACTAGATAATAGGGCGCAACGGGCGGCGGAAAAGGGCATGACCTC
>CALNBW010000140.1 GCA_937874815.1 uncultured Bacillota bacterium
GATACGGATTTCTTCCTGCATATGTTCATCGATAACTGCCCCAAAGATAAAGTTAGCGTCATCATCAACGGCTTGCGAAATCATCTCGGCCGCCTTATTGACCTCATGCAGACTGAGGTTGACCCCGCCGGTAACACTGAGTAGCAGCCCCTTGGCTCCTTCAATAGATGTCTCTAGTAACGGGCTAGAAATAGCTTGCTTGGCTGCTTCAACGGCCCGATTCTCGCCATTGGCCTGGCCAATACCCATAAGGGCTGAACCAGTCTGGGTCATGATGGTTTTGACGTCGGCGAAGTCCAGGTTGATTAAGCCAGGCACAGCAATCAAGTCGGAGATGCCCTGTACGCCCTGGCGTAAAACGTCATCAGCTACTTTGAAAGCCTCCAGCATGGGGGTATTCTTATCTACTACCTGGAGCAAGCGATCGTTAGGAATAGTGATAATCGTATCCACTGAATCGCGTAATACCTCAATGCCTCTTTCTGCCTGCAACATACGCCGTCTTTGCTCAAAACTAAAGGGCTTGGTCACTACGCCTACAGTTAAGGCACCCAGGTCGCGAGCCACGGCAGCTACGATGGGGGCTGCTCCAGTGCCGGTGCCGCCACCCATGCCGGCCGTTACAAAAACCATGTCCGCTCCCTGCAAGAACTGCTGGATCTGCTCCCGGCTTTCCTCGGCCGCTTTCATACCTATTTCCGGGTTGGCTCCCGCACCCAAACCACGGGTTAACTTCTCCCCTATCTGGATTTTATGGGGAGCCAGGGAACGAGCCAAGGCCTGCGCGTCAGTGTTAATGGCAAGAAACTCTACTCCCTGTAAACCTGCTTCAATCATGCAGTTTACGGCGTTATTACCGCCGCCCCCAACACCGACTACCTTAATTCGTGCATATTGTTCAATTTCTAAATCAAGTTCTAGCATCTTCACGCCTCCCTCTGCTTGACCTACTCCCACATATCCCGCAACCAATCGGCTACGCGCGAAAACAAGCCACCCGACTTGCGTTCACGCCGTACGTTACGCCCTGTATCACTACTGGCTGGGCGCTTCAGGGCATGCATTACCAAACCAATGGCAGTTGCGTAGGACGCATCTTCCCCACCGGCTGTCCCATCTTGCGCCAACCGCACATTACACTCCAACATGGCGCGGAGGTAAGGCACAAGCCCCTCTGTCGCAGCCACACCACCCGTAAGCACTAAGCCCGAGGGTATAGCTTCAGGCACCCTTTGCTTCGGCAACTCGGCAGCAATGAAACTCAAGATCTCATGTACCCGTGCCTCGATAATGGCACTGAGCGTACGCACAGACACATCACGCGTATTCTCTCCACCTACATCGGGAATGGCGAAAAGCCTGTCCTCCGGCACCTTAAGTAGAGTGCCATGGTCAACCTTGGCCTGTTCGGCAACTCCCAAGCTGGTGCGTAGACCGAAAGCAATATCATTAGTGATATGGTCACCGCCTAAAGGAATCGCTCCGATGGATTGCAAGGCTCCGTTACTAAAGTAGGCAATTTCGCTAGTCCCGCCCCCCAAGTCTGCCAACACTACACCCAGTTCTTTCTCATCAGCCGATAGTACTAGCTCACCCAAAGCCATTGCATTTAAGACTAAAGATTCTATTTCGAGGCCAGCCCGCTCAACGCAACGGACCAAATTCTGAATCGAAGTTATGGCCCCGGTCACTAGCAAAGCCTCTACTTCCAACCTGATTCCCGCCATACCCGACGGAGAGCGAATTCCTTCGTAGCCGTCGATTATATACTGACGGGGGATGATATCAATTATCTGCCGATTAGGGGGAAGATTGATCACGCGGCCCGCCTGTAGCACTCTTTCTACGTCTTCTTCGGTTATTTCTCTGTCATCGCTAGAGACTGCCACTATGCCGCGTGTTACTACTAAAGAGGCATGTGTGTTAGGAACACCAACATAGACCGAATCCACGGTCACGCCAGCCATGCGTTGAGCTGTCTCGACGGCTTGTACAATGCAGCCCACTGTACTCTCTATATCAACTACTGCCCCTTTTTTGATGCCCTCGGAGCGGCTACTACCTAGACCAATAATATTCCAGCTACCGCGCTGATCTACTTCGCAGATTGCGCACCGCACCGAAGAGGTCCCGACATCGAGACCTGCAATTATGTCCCTTCTAGCCACCGTCACACCTCCCATCCGGGCTCCAAAACTGTTTACCCTAGATCCTCCAATTTATCACCCGGTCAAAAAGCCTACACCCACCTATAATAATTCCACATGTATCGGCTGGTTCCTGTTACTACCTTAGAGAATTCTTGTGAAAAACGTGGCACGATAGGGAAAATAGCTACTAAGTGCCCTTTCCCACCCTCGCCTTTAACTTTTTTTCTGCTTCGCCCGATTAGAAGCCTTGGCGATAATGATGCGGCGAATTAAAGCAAGGTTTTCAAACAGGCGAACCCCAAAAGCAAAAATGGCTGCCATGTAGAGATTAACACCTAGTTTATCACCTAAAAAAGCAAGTGCGCCCGCTAGTAATGCATTACTAAAGAAACCAGTAACAAAGATCAGATCGTCGAATGTGTCTTCCAAGGTGGCCCGAACACCACCTAATACCGAGTCTAGGGCGGCTAACAGGGACACCGACATATAGGGGGCTAAAGCAGCAGGAATACTTATCTTGGTGAACTGGCCGATTGCAAAACCTAAAAGCAAAGCAACGATAGGTAATAACATCTTACTTACCTCCCGTTACTGGCTGAGCGTAGTCAAAGCGAATAGGGCGTTTAAAAGCAGGTACCACCAAGTTGGCCTCTCGCTTGACTTGAACACCGATGCCATAAAAGTTTAGAGTTTCCATTATTCCATCCCGCATTTTCACTGCGCTTTCCAGGGTTTCTGAGTTACCGATAGCCTTAATGACGAATGGAGCGCCCACCCGCACATTATTGATGGAGATGGTTGGGCCCGCGCAGTGAATCTCCGAGGTGGCGAGTAAACGTTGGTCGTTGATGGAAATAGCTTCTGCCCCCGCAGCTGAAAGGACATTGACTAGTTTAAGCAGGTCTTCATCATGGACCAAATATACATTGGGGTTGTCCCCAGGCATGCTAGCGGCCTGGCTATCGGTGAGGGTTACTACCAACCCAGGGCCCTGTACGTCTACTAATCCAGCCAGCATGCGCGCATTCCCTAGTTCCTTTTGTATCAGTTCCAAAGCGCCTTCGCCTTTCATGGCTAATTCTTCATACTGGCGCAGCTTATCCCGTACTTCTTCCACTTCATTGGTTAATGACTGGTTTTGGGTAATCGTCTCCATTAATACTGCCCGCATCTCAGTGACCCGCAAATCAGGCATTGCACTATAAACGTCGGTTGATGACCGTAGCTGCACCGCAATCAACAATCCTAACAGGAGTGCCACAAAAGATAATGTAAGTTGCGTTCTATTTTTCACTATCATCGAAACCCCTTTTCTCAAGGCCCCTTAATAAACACAGCTCTACCACTGCTCACATCTAGTTGTCCGTTAGCTAGCTCCTCCTTCTGGTCCTCTCGTACTCGGTCCAACATACTGGT
>CALNBW010000141.1 GCA_937874815.1 uncultured Bacillota bacterium
CAGCCTGTGCCTAGCAGTACCCCTCGGCCCCGAGCTAGTTACAACAGCCCTGTGTTAAGGCGTCAAAGATTACTGTTGTTTGATCTGCCGCGGATATTTGCCGCGAGTAGTGTAGTGGGTATGCAACAAGTGGTGAGCCCGCTCCCCACCTATTTCGCCCAAATAGGTATCATAGAGTTCCTGCACTGCAGCATTCTCGTGGGATTTGCGTAACGGCAGATCCTGGTCCGCTTGGTAGATCCCCTGAATGCGTGCCATCCGTAGCGCATCAAAATCGTTGACATCAGCCGGACGTGGTTGCCCGCCGCCACTGATGCAACCACCGGGACAGGCCATAACCTCAATGAAGTGATAGTCGGCTTCTCCCTGCTTGATTTTGTCAAGCAGCTGGCGGGCGTTGCTCAGGCCGTGAGCCACCGCAACTCGCAAAGTGATATCTGTACCAGGCAGGCTAACTTCCGCTTCTTTGATTCCTGTCAAGCCTCGCACTTCTTTGAGATCAACATTTGCTAAGGTTTCCCCGCTGACCCATTCATAGGCGGTGCGCAAAGCGGCCTCCATCACTCCACCAGTAGCGCCGAAAATGACAGCGGCACCAGTGGACAAACCGAGGGGGCTATCAAATTCTGAATCGGGTAACTGAGTGAAATCTATCCCGGCAGATTTGATCATGCGCGCTAATTCCCGCGTCGTTAGCACAATATCTATATCTGGCACGCCACTATCCCCAACCATTTCCGGACGGGCGCGCTCAAATTTCTTCGCCGTACAAGGCATCACCGACACCATTACAATATCCTCGGGTGCAACACCGGTTTTCTCTGCATAGAAGCTCTTGGCAAGAGCGCCTAGCATCTGCTGCGGTGATTTGCAGGTGGAAAGGTGATCCAAAAGCTCTGGATAATAGTGCTCAATGAACTTAATCCAGCCGGGGCTGCAAGAAGTGATCATGGGCAAGGTGCCGCCCTCAGTTAAGCGGGTCACTAATTCATGGGCCTCTTCCCAAATGGTAAGGTCGGCAGCAAAATCGGTGTCAAAAACGGCGTGGAAACCTAAGCGGCGCAATGCCGTGGCCATCTTACCAGTAACAACTGTGCCCGGGGCGTAACCGAACTCTTCGCCGATGGCTACCCTAACAGCTGGAGCCGTCTGCACTACCACATGCTTAGTTTTGTCATTCAAAGCAGCAAAGACTGCGTCGGTATTATCTACTTCACTTAGGGCGCCTGTGGGGCAGACCATGACGCACTGCCCGCACAACACGCAGGCCACGTCACTCAAATGACTATCGGCCTCCGGTGCTACGATGGTATCAAAGCCCCGCTCCACCGCACCTAACACGCCAACCCCCTGCACTTGCTTGCAGACGGAGATACAACGCCTACAGAGGACAAATTTGCTAGGGTCCCGCACGATTGACAGGGTACTGCGGTCAATTGGATAGGTGCCTTTCTCTCCTGTAAAGCGCTGCTGACGGATGCCCATTTCCTCAGATAAGGCCTGCAATTCACATTGGCCATTGCGGTCGCAAATGAGGCAGTCTTGGGGATGATTGGATAGAATTAACTCTAGGTTGGTGCGCCGGGCGTTCCTCACAGCGGGAGTATTGGTATAGACCTCCATGCCCTCGCTAGCCTGCAAAACACAAGCTGCTAGTAGGCCCCGCATGCCTTTTACCTCTACTAGGCAGAGGCGACAGGCTCCGATTTCATTGTATTTTTCCATGTAACACAGGGTAGGGATGCGAATGCCAGCCGCTTTAGCCGCCGCCAAAACACTAGTTCCCTTGGGAACAGTAACGGCCAATCCATCAATGGTTAACTTGATCATCGTTCTGTCTCACTCTCCTTACTGGGCTAGTGTTTAGCGATGGCATCAAAGGGGCATTTTTCCTTACAGGTGCCGCATTTGACGCATTTTTCGCTATCAATCAGATAGGGCGATTTGGGCTGGCCCGAAACGGCTTCCACTGGACAGACACGGGCGCAGATGCCACATCCACGGCAACGCTCCGGCTGGATGACATAGGCAATCAACGCCTGACAAGCACCGGCGGGGCACCGCTTCTCCTTAATGTGGGCCTCATATTCAGGCCGGAAATAGCGCAAAGTACTGAGCACTGGGTTAGGGGCAGATTGCCCCAGGCCACAGAGCGAAGATTGCTTGATATTCTCAGCTAACGCCTGCAAGGTTTCGATATCGCCTTCCTTACCGTCGCCGCGAGTAAGACGATTCAGGATCTCTAGCATGCGCTTGGTTCCAATGCGACAAGGAGTGCATTTACCGCACGATTCATCTTGGGTAAAGTCTAGGAAGAAACGAGCAATATCTACCATGCAGGTATCTTCATCCATGACAATAAGACCACCAGAGCCCATCATACTGCCTACGCGCACCAAACTATCGTATTCCATAGGGATATCTAGGTGTTCTGTTGTCAAACAGCCTCCGGAAGGGCCACCCGTCTGCGCTGCTTTGAACTGTTTGCCCCCAGGGATCCCGCCGCAAACGTCATAGATGATTTCGCGCAAGGTTGTGCCCATCGGCACTTCCACCAGGCCGGTGTTATTGATTTTGCCGGCGACCGCAAAAACCTTGGTGCCTTTGCTTTTCTCGGTGCCAATTTGGCTGAACCATTCAGCGCCATGCAGAATAATGGGGGGAATATTGGCTAAGGTTTCTACGTTATTGATTAAGGTGGGCTTGCCCCAGAGACCAGCGTCGCTGGGATAAGGGGGCTTCGGCCGTGGTTCTCCCCGATTGCCCTCAATAGAGGCCAAAAGTGCAGTCTCTTCACCGCAGACAAAAGCCCCGGCACCAACACGAATTTCCACGTCGAAATTAAAACCAGTGCCAAAAATGTTATCGCCGAGGAGATTAT
>CALNBW010000142.1 GCA_937874815.1 uncultured Bacillota bacterium
ACTTCTGTCGATACGCTTCTACGCAGGGATTTCGCCCTGCGCAGGTATCCTAGCTACGGGGCGCCTTGGCGCTTGCCCCGACTGAACTTCCATCAGTTAGATAATGCGTGCTTAGCTGGGCACGCGGCGAAAACTCCGTCCCCCTGTCCTGCGTCCAAAAATTCCAAAAGACAACGCAGGGTTAGCAGGATTTTCGGTCTTTTTCTATAATTAGACTAAGAACGAGGAAAATCGCTAGGCTAAAGGAGAAGCTTATGTCTAAAAAATGCTACGCGTGCGGAACCAAGGATCATGACCAGCTGCAAATAATCGCTAATTGCTTAATGCTTCCTGTTTTAGTACTGGACAGTTCACTGCGATTAGTGCAATTCAACAAATACGCAGAGGATGTTTTACAACTTAGCCCAGCTAAGCATTTGGGGCAAGACGCCAACAAACTGTTCGGTTGGCTGACCGGCCACCTAGACCCGGGCGAATCGGGCCCGATTGACTTCAAATGCGTTGTGCCTACCATAGAGGGAGATAGCCATGCCGCAGTGCGTATCGCCCCTGTTACGGCCGACCAGCGGAGCGGCTATATCATCACGCTGCATGATATTACCGAACTCAAATGGGTGGAAACAAAATTAAGGCAAGCCCAAAGACATCTGCAAGATATCATCGAATTCCTGCCGGACCCTACCTTTGCCATCGACAATGACGGCAAGGTTACTATCTGGAACCGGGCCTTGGAGCTGCTCACAGGCATTCCCAAGGAAACAATGCTCGGGCAAGGTAATCTAGCTCATGGCATCCCTTTCTGGGGCGAACGACGGGCCACCCTGGCCGACTTAGTTCTCTGGGGTGGGCTAAGTCAATACGTAGATGGGCCTTACCAAGAGTTGGCTTGGGAAGGGGAAAGTATGTTTGCCGAATGCTTTGTGCCGACTCTTAACCGGGGGCAAGGCGCCTATGTGTGGCTAAAGGCGGCTCCTTTTTGTGATCAATCAGGCCAGATAACGGGCGCCATTGAAACAGTCCGTGATATTACGGGCCAGAGAAAAGCATTCCTGGCCCGACAAGCAAGCGAGCAACGCTTACGTCATATTACTGACAACCTGATGGATATCGTCTGCGAAATGGATGCAGATGGCACTATTCTCTACTGCAGCCAGTCAGCCATCGGGGTATTAGGCTATACCGCGGATGAATTGCTGGGCCGTTCCGCCTTTGACCTAATCCATCCGGATGATTTGCCGGCGTTGCGCCAGGCGCTACTAAATATACGAGGACCCGGCGAGCGACATCATCATTGCCGCGTTGAATTTAGATGTCGCAATGTCCAAGGCGCCTATTTTTGGGCCGAAGCAGTTACTAACACCATCCTTAACGAACAAGGGGAGCTGCGTCAGATCCTCTTGGCTTTACGCAACATTTCCGCGCGTAAGGCTTTGGAAGAAAAACTGACGTTCATGAGCTGGCATGATAGCCTCACTGGCCTCCATAACCGCGCTTACTGGCAGCGCCAGCTGGATGAAATCGAAGCTGGCGAGGTTAACCCGGTAGGTTTGTTGCTCTGCGACGTTGATGGCCTCAAATTGGTCAATGATACCATGGGCCACGCTGCAGGCGATACATTGCTGATTAAACTGGCTGAGATCTTGAGCAGAACCTGCAACGAAAGCGAAATGGTAGCCCGCGTCGGCGGTGATGAATTTGCCATGCTACTTCCTCACACTGACAGGGGAAGGGTCCTAGCTATTTCCCAGGCAGTGCAACAGAAGATTGATGAATATAACGCTAACAATCAGGCGCTGCCACTCAGCGTTTCCATCGGCATTGCGATCAGGATTAATCCTCAGGAGCCGCTGGCCGCATTGGTCAAACGCGCTGATGACCGCATGTACCGGGAAAAGCTCAACCGCAGCCATAGTGTGCGCAATTCACTAGTGCAAGCCCTAAGCTTAGCTTTGGAGGCACGCGATTTTGGCACTGAGGGGCACACCCAGCGGGTGCAACAGCTAGCCACCCAACTAGCGAGCGCGCTAGGCATGCCCGGCCCTAGCCTTAATGACCTCAGCCTATTGGCTCAGTTTCACGATATCGGCAAAGTGGGCACTCCGGACTATATTTTGCACAAGCCAGGGCCTCTTACGGAAGTTGAACGCCAAGAAATACAACGCCATCCCGAAATTGGCAATCGCATTGCCTTGACGTCTCCTGACCTAGCTCCCATCGCCGATTTGATTCTCAAACACCACGAATGGTGGAATGGAGCGGGCTATCCCTTAGGACTTAAGGGCAAAGAGATTCCCTTAGCCTGCCGCATTCTAGCAGTAGTAGATGCTTACGACGCCATGACTAGCGATCGGCCCTACCGTAAGGCCATGCCCCGTGCAGATGCATTAGCTGAGCTAAAGCATTACGCTGGCACACAATTTGACCCACAACTCGTCCCCGTCTTTGTGAAGCTGGTCAGACAAAACTAGGGAAATAATTATGGGAGATGGCAGGCCACTTGGTGGCCGCCGCCGACGTCACTCAGTTGGGGTTCAACCTCACGGCAGACCTGGCTAGCCTGGGGGCAACGGGTATGAAAACGGCAGCCGCTCGGTGGGTTGAGCGGGCCAGGCACTTCACCGCTCAGCATAATACGCTCTTGTTTTTGCCCTAGGGCTACCTTAGGGCTTGCTGCCAACAGGGCCTTGGTGTAAGGATGGGCCGTTTCTAAAAAAACCGACTCACGGCTACCCATCTCCACTATTTTCCCGAGATACATCACAGCCACTTGCTGGCTGATGTGCCACACAACAGAGAGATTGTGGGAGATAAACAAATAGGAAATACTGCGCTCTCGCTGTAGCTCTTTGAGCAAGTTTAGCACCTGGCCTTGCACGGAGACATCGAGGGCCGAGGTAGGCTCATCGCACAACAGTATTTTCGGTTCGGACGCCAGGGCGCGAGCGATACCGATGCGCTGGCGTTGGCCACCGCTAAACTGATGCGGATAGCGGTTAATCATCTCTTCATCCAAACTGACCGCCGCGAATAATTCCCGCACCCGCTCTCGCCTATCCCCGGTATAGTGACGGACAATCAGGGGTTCTTCAACGCTACTGCCTACCGTCATCCGGGGATCTAATGTAGCATACGGATCCTGAAAAACCATCTGTGCCTCCTGCCGCAAGATGCGCGGGGCTTGTCTACTGCTAAAATCGACCTCTGCGCCATTAAGAATAACGCTACCACTGGTGGGTTGTTCTAGACCGGCGAGCATGCGGGCAACAGTCGTCTTACCACAGCCGCTTTCACCCACTAGCGCCAGCGTCTCCCCCACCTTCAATTCAAAACTAACCTTATCGACAGCGCGCACGCCGCCCTGCGAGCGGGAAAAGAGGCCCCGCCGCAGCGGGAAAACTTTCTCTAAATCCTTAACCGTAATCGCTATTTGGTTGGCGGCTGACATTCTGCGGCACCCCCTTCCAGTATTGGTTGCTTTGCCTTCGCCGCCCAACAGCGGGCAGTCTGCGCAGGGCCTACCTGTCGCATAATCTGCGGTTCCTGGCAGGCCTCCGTAGCCACGGGACAGCGGTCGGCGAAAGCACAGCCTGGAATAGTTTCTAAGTTACGCGGCACAGTGCCCGGAATGCTGTAAAGCACATCCCGTTGTTCTCCCCAACGGGGCAACGAACGCAATAAGCCTTGCGTATAGGGATGGGCTGGGCTAACAAATAACTCATCCACGCCCCCCGTTTCTACTACCTCGCCGGCATACATGACGATGCCCCGAGCCGCATTTTCTGCCACCAGACCAAGGTCATGGGTGATCAGAATCATGGCCATGCCGGTTTCAGCCTGGAGCCGCTGCAGCAAGTCAAGAATCTGCGCCTGCACCGTAACGTCAAGCGCCGTTGTCGGTTCATCAGCAATAAGCAGCTCCGGTTCGCCGGCGAGCGCCATGGCGATCATCACGCGCTGCCGCATACCGCCGGAGAGTTCATGAGGGAAATTGCGCAAGCGCGCCTTAGGCTCTGCAATTCCGACCTGGGCAAGATAGGCGGCTGCTGCCTCGGCGGCCTCACGTTTATTCATACCGCGATGCAGCATCAATACTTCGGCAATCTGTTGCCCCACGGTGTAGACGGGGTTTAAGCAGGTCATTGGCTCCTGAAAGATCATGGCCATGGCGCTGCCACGCAACCGACGATGCGCATCGGGTGGCAAACTGAGCAAGTCGTCATCATGCCAAAGTATCTGCCCGCCGGTTACGCGTCCGGGCCAACTGAGTAGCCCCATGATAGCAAGCGCTGTCACACTTTTGCCAGAGCCGCTTTCGCCAACTATGCCCAGAGTTTCACCTGGTGCCAACGAAAAGGACACTTGGCGCAATACCCGGCGGTTAGCAAAACTGACTTCTAAATCCTGTACGCTAAGCAATTGTTGCACCAAGCTCACTCTCCTTGTTCTACTAATTTGGGATCAAGGGCATCGCGCAAGCCATCGCCCAGCAGGTTGAAAGCCAAAACAGCCAACATGATGGCTAAGCCAGGGAAGGTGGCCACGTGAGGCGCGCTTTGGAAAAAGGAACGCCCTTGGCTCAAAATGCTCCCCCAGCTGGCCTGGGGCTCTTGAATGCCAAAACCTAAGAAACTAAGCGACGATTCCAGTAGAATGGCGCTGGCCACATTCAAGGTAACCATCACAATTAGTGGCGATAAGCAATTAGGAAGTACATGATGCACCAAGATACGCCAGTCGCTAGCGCCATAGGCGCGGGCCGCTTCGACGAAGGGCTGCTGTTTAATGCTCATGATTTCCCCCCGCAAAACCCTGGCATAACCAGTCCACGACGACAGGCCGATAATCACTAGCACACTCGTAAAACTGGGGCCAACAATGGCTACAGCCGCTATTATTAAGAGAAATTGCGGCACTGTCATAAATACCTCCGCCAAACGCATAACCACTAGGGCAACCCAACCGCCAAAATAACCGGCTAACGATCCCATAACTACACCTACCGCCAACGAGATTACTCCTGCCAGGAAACCAACTGATAAGGAAACGCGTGCCCCATACAGTATCCGGCTGAGAATACACCGCCCTAAGGGGTCTTGTCCGAGCGGATACTGCCAGCTCGGCCCGCGCAGACCGGCTTCCGGATGCACTTCTTCTGGGTCATGCGGCGCAAGCCAAGGTGCAAAAAGAGCAGCAGCCACAAGCACCAAGAGGACCACAGCACCGGCAGCTGCTAAGCGATGTTGTCGCAAACGCGACATGAAACTCGGCATTTTTTGCTCCCCCTCCTTAGCCCAGTCTGACCCGAGGATCAATCACGGCATAAAGCACGTCTACCAGCAAATTGGCACCCACAACAGCGACGGAAATCATCAAGATAATTGCTTGCACCAGGAAGAAGTCGTGCTGTAGAAGCGCAGTTGTTAGTAAACGACCCAGCCCAGGCCAAGCGAAAATTGTTTCCACGATTACTGTTCCTACCACCATATAGGCTAGCCATGTGCCTAGCACGGTTACGATGGGGATCATAGCGTTGCGTAAAGCATGTTTTACTAGCACAATTTTCTCGCGCAAACCCTTGGCCCGTGCCGTACGCACATAGTCTTCTTTTAGCACCTCCAACAGACTGGTGCGCACCATACGCATCAGCCCTGCTGCCCAGCTAAAACCCAGCGCTGCGGCCGGCAAAACATAATGGGCCCAGGTGCCGGTGCCGCTAGTAGGTAACCAGTTCAATTTCACTGCGAACACAATAATGAGCACTAAGGATAGCCAGAAACTGGGCATAGACATGCCTACGAGAGCTAGAGCACTAGCGGTATAATCGACCCAAGTTTGCCGTCTGGCTGCCGCTAACACCCCTAAAGGGAAAGCAATAGCCAAGCCCAGCAGAGTTGCCCAGAAGTTGAGTTTGAGTGTATAGGGGAGCCGCGCTTTAATTAGATAAGAAACTGGTAGCCCCGAGATCACGGAACGCCCCATATCGCCCCGCAACACTTTCCCTAGCCACATGAAATATTGCACAACAAAAGGTTTATCGAAGCCCCATTCCTGACGAATGTCGGCGATCACCTCCGGAGAAGCTTCCCGCCCGGCGAGCATCCGCACCGGATCTCCTGGTGCCAAGTACATAAGGCCGAAAACTAAAAAACTGATGCCCAGGATTAATGGTATGGCCAAAAGAATGCGCCGCATTATATATCTGAACAACGCCCTCCCCCTCCTCATCGCAAAAATGAGGGTGGGCACCTGACTCGGCGCCCACCCGCTTGAGACACCTTTATCTAAAAACTACTTAACAGAATGCACTTTGTAGAGCAACGGGGCCTGCCCGGCTGGGCCCTCGGTCATCCCTGTGAAATCCTTGCTCAGCCCACCTAAGACCGTGGGGTGATAGAGGAAAACAGCAGCCACGTCTTCAGCCAGAATAGCCTGCACTTCATCGTAAATGGCTT
>CALNBW010000143.1 GCA_937874815.1 uncultured Bacillota bacterium
AGGGTCTGCTTAGCTAGCACCGTCACTCCTAGAAGCTTAGTTTCGACCTTTTCGGTATCGCCGGCGTCGGCTTCCCGCTCGGCGGCGGCGATTAGAGTGCCGGGGTTCTCACTGAAGACTGAGCGCACCCAAAGGGGGATAGTAGGCCGCTTCGCCGCGATTTCCACTGCCCGCGGGTGCATTACCTTCGCTCCTTGGGCAGCCAACAGGTGGCAGTCGGCGTGACTAATACGACTATGGATTTTGGCTGCAGTGATTAGCTGCGGATCAGCCGTCATAATACCTTCCACATCGGAGTAAATCTCAATTTGGTCAGCCTCCAGCGCTACCCCTAGGGCACAAGCGGTAATGTCACTGCCGCCGCGCCCCAAACTGGTGATCTCCCCCTCGGGGGTAGCTCCTTGTCCGCCGGCAACTACGACGATTTCTCCTGCCTGTAGCAACGAGCGCAGTCTGCGCGATTCCACCCGCAGAATTTCGGCCTCATCGAAATCCGCGGTAGTGATGAGTCCGGCTTGCTGGCCAGTAAGATACGTGGCGGGATATCCGCGTTGCTGCAGGTTGGCGGTGATCAGGCTGCCCGCAATGATCTCGCCACAGAATTGCATGAGAGTTTGTTCCCGTTCGCGTGCTTGCGGACAAACTGGCTGCACCAGATCCAGTAGGGTATCTGTCGCATAGGGGGCACCGCGTCGGCCCATAGCGGAAACTACAGCGATAACAGCGTGGCCAGCCTCCTTAGCGCCAATAATGCGCCGGTAAACTAGCTCTCTCGCTTCAGGCGTAGCCACTGAAGTTCCACCATATTTCTGCACAATGAGCTTCATCGTTGTCACCTCTAACTATAATAAATGCGAATGAATGCGCTAGATCCCCAATAAATCGCGCATAGTGTAGTAACCAGCTTGCTGTTGGGAAAGATATTCGGCCGCTTTAACCGCTCCTACAGCGAAGACGCTACGGTCGTGGGCCGCATGGGTGAGGGTTAGCGTCTCGGTATCAGTGAGGAAATTTACCTCATGCGTCCCCACAATGTTGCCTCCCCGCACAGCATGAATACCGATCTCTCGCTGCTGGCGCGGCACAATTCCTTCCCGGCCATAAATAGGCTGCAGGGGGCCTAATGCCCGCTCCACGGCCGCCAGCAGCTCCTTGGCACTGCCGGAGGGAGCATCCTGCTTGCGTCTATGATGGGTTTCCACGATTTCAATATCACTGTCCGCCAGCGCCTTAGCCGCCTCCTCCACCAGGGCGATCAGTAGGTTCATCCCCAAGGAAAAATTGGCAGATTGCAGCACTGGAATCGTCTGGCTTGCCTGCTCAATATACTCCTGTTGTTCGGCGGTATGACCAGTAGTGGCTACCACCACGGGCAACCTCTGCTGCAGTGCATAATCCAGTAGGGGAACAATGCAGTCTGGCGTGGAAAAATCTATAATCACGTCTGCCGGAGCCAGTTCTCTTAGATCCTGTGTCACTTTGCCCACTAGCTCATGCCCGTTATCAATGACAGCTTGGCAAACCAAGCGGCCCATATGGCCACTGGCGCCCCAGACTATTACTCGCATTGCTCGTTCTCCCTAAGACAAGGGGACGGTTCTTTCGTTTTACCGGGTAGCAACCCATAATTCCTTAGCGTTTCTGCCAGACGCACCTGATTCTCTGGTGCTAGAGGCACCAAGGGCAGGCGCAGTTCGCCGTCAATCAAGCCCATAAGCTCTAGCGCCGCTTTCACAGGAATGGGGTTGACCTCGCAGAAAAGTTGATCAATCAGCGGCTTATAGGCTAGCTGCAGCTCTAGTGCTGCCTTAGTCTGTCCACTCAAATAGGTTTGGCAGATGGTCTGCATCACTGAAGGAATGATGTTTGCTGCGACGGAAATAACCCCTTGGCCGCCGCAAGCGAGCACGGGTGCGACCTGATCGTCGTTACCGGAGTAGATGGCGAAAGCAGGCGGCATCAAGCGCCGGATCTCCAGGACTTGCGCAATATCTCCACTGGCTTCCTTCACGCCTACAATATTGGCTACATCCTGCAGCTCAACCAGAACAGCTGGAGGTAAGTTCATGCTAGTGCGCGAGGGAACATTGTAGAGAATTATGGGCAAAGCAGTGGCTGCCGCGACCGCACGGAAATGGGCCACCAAACCCCGACTGGATGTTTTGTTGTAGTAGGGGGTAAGCAGTAGCAGCCCATCAGCGCCCAGCGCTTCTGCTTGTTGAGCTAAGGCAATAGCTGTGCTGGTGCAGTTGTGGCCGATGCCAACGATAACTGGAATCTGCCCTTTAGCAGCCGCGACCACGGCCTTAATCACCGTTGCTCTTTCTTCAACCGTTAGGGTAGAGGCCTCGCCCGTAGTTCCTAGCGGAATTAAAGCTTGGGTACCATTAGCCAAATGGAGTTCTACTAACTTAGTTAAAGCCGCGATATCTATCTGACCATCAGCGAAGGGTGTAACGATAGCAACTGCTGAACCTGTAAACATGATGAATCCCTCCAGTTGTTTGTGTCTTAAACAAATTGTTCAATGATTGTCTGCAAATCTCCCGGCAGGAAATGCACCAGAGGCACTTCCAGCATTGTGAAAGCTCCAGCCGGCATACGGGTGGCTGCCCGGGCACTAGACACCAGGATCTGGCCTGTCAGCGCAGGATTAGTTACTCTGCTTTCATAACGGAATACTTGGTTAGCGGCCTGGCCAGAGACCCCGTGCCTTTCCAAAAGTACGCCATGACCAGTATCTAGCATGGCCTCTACGCTGGTAACCGCCTGCACCTGCGTCTCATCATGGCAAAAGTATGAGTCCTGTTTAATTGCCAGGGAGACGTCCGCCAACTCGTAACCAGGGATAAGCTCCACGTAAACCTGGCGTTTGTGTTGGCCATATCCAAGCGGCAGGGTGAGAGCCAGGGCGTTTTTTACGCCAGGAATCTTCTTAGCGGCTACACTGTGGCCCATACTCATGCCGGGGCCAAAATTAGTGTAGCTAATGCCGCGGGGAGCTTGCAGGGCAAAGATGGCGCGAATCATGGAGTCGGTGCCTGGGTCCCAGCCTGCCGCCAAGATAGCCACAGCCCCAGCACTGCGAGCCGCTGTATCAAGCTCTTGGCGCAGCTGCCACAAGGCGGCACCATGGATATCAAAGCTATCTACCGTACTGATGCCTTGCTCAAGCAGTGGCTCAGCCACTGCTGCGGTGCTTCTGCTAGGTACCGCAAGCACTGCTACATCCACCGGGCCCAATGTGGCTATATCACTGACAACAGGCACGTGGGAGGGAAGCAGGGATCTGGTTCGTGCTATAGCATGTTCTCGCACGACTACTCCCGCTAGTTCCAGGTCTGTAGCGGTGTCAATGGCATCTACAGCGCCTTTGCCAACGTTGCCAAACCCCACAACCGCAACTCTGATCTTTTCAGCTCTATCCAACCTACAGCACCTCCAAATTTGTGTCTGTCTACATATCTTCTTGTTCATAAGGATGCACAATTCGTCCGGCATATTCAGCCTGGGTAACAAAAAAGAGGCTGGCAGGGGTTGCCAGCCTCTCGGTAAACCGAAATAGGCCGATTATCCTCCCTCTGCATGCCTTGATGAGATAGTGCTCCAATGTCGAGCGGCAATAGTATCGACATTGACAGTCCTGCGTCTGTTCGATGCAGGCCCAGCCTTTAGCGTGGTCAGAGCTAATGACTTCGGCGAAATTCCCTTTCAGCAGCTATCCTAGGAATGACCTTCCTCCGACTGCCTACTCATGTTTCCCGCGCCTCTACCTCACCCAGTCAGCAGGATGAGGTAATCTATATGAAATTATGTCTAATTATAGAGGTGTAGTGGGGCACTGTCAAGGCAAAATACGGGTGGGAACATTTGGTGAATAGCTGCGCCGTTCATAAGCCTCTCTGGGGGGATAAGAGGAAATCGGGGGATGGCGTGGAAAGGAACCTGTGAGGGAAACATAAATTGTCTCCAGTTAGCTCCGCCGGAGGTGACTTCCATGTTCTTTCGTCTAGGCGTGCTAAATGTGCGGCGTCAGTTAACTCGCAGTATATCGGTTATTCTCACGCTAGCGCTAGCTGCTATCAGCCTTACCTATTCGCTTGCCCTACAGTCAATACCACCCCTTAGAGTAGCCCCATTCCTTAGCCGCTTCACCGGTGGGCAAATCCTCGTTGTCCCATTTAGTTGGGCGGGCCAACAAACGGGCGATGTTACTGGCAATCAACAATTTCGCTCAACCCACTTACTGGCCAGCAGAATGAGTTGGTTGGAGTGGTTTTACCCGGAATTATACGAACAAGGTTTTTGGTTGCCAATTGGGGAAACACCTAGCGAGTTCATTGACCCTGCGATAGTTGAAGCACTAGCTGCCTTTCCAGGAATAGACGCGGCTGTACCGATGCCGATGTTGCCAGCTGCAGTACACGCCATTGGCGGCCAAGGCGTTGTCGATTACCCGATCCGCCTAGCGCCACTAACCACAGAGATTGTGGAGTTAACTGCTGCTCGAGGCCAGCCTGATCAGTTTGACTTACAGGCTAATGGCCTGTTCTTCAATAGTGCCAACCCGACTCTAATTGGGAAACCACAGTATAAACGGGTGGGGCAGGAAGTAACTCTCTGGTTACCGCAGCTCGCTCAGGAAGGCAAAGTGGATTTCGCAGCGGCCACGCCATATGAACTGCCTTTCGGTGCCTATCTAAATATGCCGACTCGAGAAGTATATTGGATGGATTCGCTCGCGGGGACGCGGAGCGAGGTAGGGCTGTTTGCCGGCGATGTTGCCTGGGTGGGAGAAGAAAGCTGGCGAGAGCTGGTGAACCTGGTCGGCGGTGAGCCTATCCCCATCAGCAACTTGGTGCTACGAGCGAGCAGCCTGCAGACGCTGGACGCTACCATCGCCAGTTTAAGCGAGGAGTTCCCCACTCTAACGTTCTTGAATTTAGGACAAGTGGAAGAGCGTCTTTTTAAAACGGGCACGATGGAGTTGTTCCACCAAGCAACTCGCGGCGTTGTCAGCCGAGTGGAGCAGCCGGGTTTAGTCATGCCCGCTTCCTTCAGTCGTATCTTTTCTTATCTGCTGGTGCTAATCGCTGCCATTTTGCTGGGCGGCCATATGCTCACCGGCCAAGCGGCTCGTAGCCAGGAGATTGGCACGCTGAGGGCCTTAGGCGCGCGCCGCCGCGATATACTGGTGCTAGGTA
>CALNBW010000144.1 GCA_937874815.1 uncultured Bacillota bacterium
CAAGCGGCAGCGATCGCAAGAGATAATCCATGTAGACATTTTTCATTCCGTCGGCGGGGTACAGCCGCAGCCGATCGCCCAGGCAATCAAGCGTGGTTTGGAGCGCTATACTCAGTGCATTAGTGTTCAACTCGGCTATGAAGAAGCTAATAAGCGCAACCGACTAGCGCACTTTTTTGATTTACAGACCGGCTTGGGAGGGGGAAGAGCCACCGGCTCTCAGCAGTATGGACAGAAGGAGTCCGTAAAAAAGGCGCACCTGAATCATGTACACCTTAGCGGTAAGCTAGCCAATGCGGATCTTGCTGCCGTGTTCTTTGTTATCGCTGCCGTTGAGCAGGCGATTGTGCAACAGGGCTTCGAGTTGCGCCGCATTGAGTATGTACGGCATGAGCAGAACGAATTTCGCGGCCAGCAGGAGGACATGTCGCCTTATACGACTTTCACTGATACCTTCTTGCGGGAGCAACCGCTATTACGTGACGACCAAGCCTACGGTTACGAGTTAACTGCCCTAGCTGACATTATGGAGAATCTTGATGATCTACAGGAATTGAGTCATATTTTGCAGGAAGTGGAGCGCTTCGGCCGGGGCCCGCTACAGAATCATCACTCCTTTTTTCCACGCGAAGCGGGGGTACAGGACGCTTGGCTCAAACTGGAGGGCTACGGGCTAGTTGCTAGACGGGCAAATCGCTATCAACTGAGCGAAGCGGGAATGGAGCTTAGTCGCCGGCTTTTGGTGAGTGCTCGCGAGCTGGAGACTGAACTGCGGCAGCAGAGTATATTGTTGGCCAGGCAAGGAAGCAATGACTTAGGTAGTTTTGGTGCCGTATCCAAACGGGAAACGGTGCGTCGCGGGGTAGCGCGGCGGCAGGTAGTCGAGCATGGTGGGGAGTTTCTAGCAGTCAGCCAAACGGTCGCTAATGCCCTTACGCGGCAATTTGTGCATAGCGTCAATGGCTGGGGAATTAGGCAAAGCGACCTCCGCTATGAGCAACGCCAGGTGAGGAGCGGCATTGATATTTGCCTCCTGCTAGACGCTTCTGCCAGTATGCTAGGGAAACGCATGAAAGCGGCCAAGAACCTGGCAGAACATTTAGTGCAGAACAGCCGCGATCGAATTTCAGTAATCACTTTTCAAGAACAGGCGGTTAACGTCGTGGTGCCATTTACCCGTAACCGCCTGATTGTCAGGCAAAGCCTTGACACAATCAAGCCTGGCGGCCTTACTCCGCTAGCAGCGGGTCTAAGAAAAGCCGCCGAGCATGTACGTTCCCAGTGTCGTCGCCCCGGGCTACTGCTGCTAGTTACCGACGGTATCCCTACCTTAGGAGACAAACAGGCCGATCCTTTACGAGATGCCTTAGCAGCAGCCCAAGATTTTCGTGAACAGACTCAATTTCACCTTTGCTGTGTGGGTCTGCAGCCTAACCATAATATCCTGCGCAAAGTGGCTGAAGAAGCATCTGGAAGTCTGCATATCATTGACGAGTTGAATACTGCCAGCCTGGTACACATCGCAGCCAGCGAGCGTGGCCGGGCCTGGCAGAAGATTTGAAAGGGGCTGCGGGGTGTTTGCTGTAAGCACGATTGG
>CALNBW010000145.1 GCA_937874815.1 uncultured Bacillota bacterium
GGCTTTGTCTACTGGCTGCTCGACCACATACCAAGCGCCGGTGAAAAGCTAGACTTGCCTGACTATGGCCTCAAGATCACGGTAATGGAGATCGATGGTAGGCGCATAGCCAAGCTCAAGATAGAATTGGTAGGAAACGAATAGCGAAGCAGGGTACGAAGAACAAAGAGGCAGATGCTGCGGTCATCAAATGACCAAAGCATCTGCCTTTTTTGTCATCCCTAAGCGCTCAGCCAACTGTTCCAGTTCCCCGTCAATAGCCTTGGTATCCTTAACAGGAACCAACGGCACGTTCATTTTGACCTCCACATGAACACCTCCAGTTTTTCTTTTTAATCTGTCCTTACCCCTTGAACAACGTAGTGATCGGACGCGAAGCAAACTTCCAAGATGTCCAAAGTACGGCCAGCAACCCCAAACCTAACACGATACAGCTTCCGGGTATATACCTTGCTATAACAATGTTCCAGGACCCTAAACCAAGAGCAAAGGAAATCACTAGCACTAGCAGCAGAGCTAACAGACTACCCGCAGCTAGGATAAACAGCCCTTCTAGCAGCAAAGTAGTGGTTACCTTGCGCCGACTGAATCCGAGTGCCCGTAACACGCCTAGCTCATAGGAACGCTCTTGCTGGCCGAGATAAAAGAGCATATACAGACTAACAACGCCCACAGCAAGAAGCAAAGCTCTAGTCAGGAGCACCAACGCTTCCGCAATAGAAGTAGTACCTTCGTACATTGCCCTTTCATCATTGCTCTTTACCCATGTAGCCTCAGGCATCTGACGAATTATTCTTTCTATAGTTGCTGTAGGAACAGTACCATCAAGGGCAATAAGAAGCGTGTAAAAGTCGGGCAGATATGGCTGAATGCGGTCCGCCCCGGTTGCTGAAACGAAATTCGTTATTCCCTTCTCCATGCCAGTGATGGTGAAAGTCACCACTTGATCCAGATCAGTCAGCACAGTGAGCCCGATTTCATCTCCAATACCAAGTGCAGTAAGCATCGCTACATTTTCTGAAATGACAATCTCATTTTCGTTGCTTGGTAGACGGCCGGAAGCGAGGGCGATCGGTAATAGCTCACTTTTCTCATCAGCCACTGCTATTTCAACCTGGCTAACCCCAATTACGGCGGGAAATAGAATGGTTTTCTCTACTTTACGTACGCCCTTTAGCGCCGCAATCTCCGCAGAAACACTATGGGCTTTAGGCCCTCTAGCTGAAATATCATATTGAAAGGTGCGCCAAGTGACTAAGGTTTTCTCATATAGGTCGCGCATAACAGCTTCCGTACTCGCAAATGAGGCCAGCGCGCCCACAACTGTCAGCAGAAGAAATACTGTTCTTAGAGGCTTTCTGAACAAGCCCCAGCGGACAAGTTGAGAAGTGAGTTGACTCATGCCGAAGTCTCCTTACCACTTTGTCGCAAGTGGATTACCCGGTCCGCCAGTTCTGCCCATTCCGTGTTGTGGGTTACCAACAGACAGGCCGCGCCCTGCTCTCTTACCAGTGATGTAATTAGCCCCATGATCTCGCTGCCAGTGCGCGCGTCCAGATTACCGGTCGGCTCGTCGGCAAAAATAACGCGTGGGTTAAGCGAGAGGGCTCGCGCAATACATACTCTTTGCTGCTCGCCACCCGAGAGCTGACCAGGGCGATGATGCAGCCGCTGACTCAGCCCCACTCTATCTAGCATCTCTTTAGCGCGCTGCTCTGGCTGTCTGGCGTTGGTTAAGCGCAGGGGTATTTCCACATTCTCAAGGGCACTCATTGTGCTGATTAAGTTAAAAGACTGAAAGATAAAACCAAACGTAGAGGCCCTCAAATCGGAGCGTTTTTCATCCGAAAGCTTGTAGATGTCCTGCCCTTCAAAGAGCACCTGCCCACGCTCCGGTTCCTCAAGGCCCGAGAGCAGGTAAAGCAGGGTTGATTTTCCCGTACCTGATGGTCCAACAACGGCTGTTATCTCCTGTGGGCGAATGGCGATATCTAGTTCATCAATAACTATTATTTGGCTGTCCCCTACTTGATAACTTCTTCTTAGCCCAGTTCCTTCTAGAATCGGTGAGAGCACAATTATCCCTCCATTTCCTCCTAGGCATTTCGCAAGACTTCCGGCACACTGCTCGCCACAGCCCTACGCCCTACTAAAACTGAAACGATAAGCGAGGCCAAAAACGCATATACAAAGGGAGCTAAGCTTACAGCACTGGATTCAAAAAGCAGGTATGCAGCTACTTTGGCCCCGGCTAACCCGAGAGCACAAGCCAGAAAAAAAGAAAACGCACATTCCAGTGTAAGGAGCAACCAAATTCTACGATAACTGAACCCGATAATCCGCAATATTGAGAGCTCCTGCCTTCGGCTATGTACTATTGCTAGGGAAGTAGCGATTACTACCTGCAATGAAATGAGTAGCAGGACAGGGCTATACTTCTTGGCGGCATCCCGCAACGGCACCAAATCTGCTGCTACGTATTCCCCGAAGTCATCCACAGTCGCTACCCTTAGGCCAGGCATTTCCTCGGCCACCAGCGCACGCAGCATCTCTACCCTGTCATCCAGTTCCACTTGTAACCCCTGTAAGCAGACGCCTACGGAAGTAACCCGGTCCGCCGGTGTATGCGAAAGCTGCTGTACTACTTCAAGGTGCCCTTGAAGACCATCGTCAGCAGGCTGTCCAGTCGTTCCGATTAAGAACACATTTTGCTCTTCAACCCCCACCAGATTCCATGTTTCCTGGCCGTCGACCACTGCATAAGTCGCCACTCGCGTAGGAATCTTCATGGGAGCAGAACCCCTTTCCAGATGTCGCCCAACGAGAGTGAAAACGGTCTCGCCAGAATTGTTTTCGCTTACTGCATTACCTTTTGTAATGGGGGCATTAAGATACCAGGTGTCAAAACCGCCTTTGCGCCCCACCAGTCCACCGGGTTTCAGGAAGTATTTCGAGTCCCAAGGGAACCAAACGATGCCTGGGACCGCCAAAGTGGAGGTAAAGGTTGCTTCCGGATAAATGTCTTTAACCAGCTCGTAGGTCTTTTCATAGGATATGAGCTCACCGCCCGGCCCTAGCATGGGCCCCCCTACCGCTCTTAGCGTGATATGACCTCCGGCACTCGCAGTAAAGGGGTAACGCCACATATTAGACATCAACTTAACGCCCGATAAGCCAAGGGAGCAAACAACCGTAGCCATTGCCAGGGCAATGATAGCAAAGGCATAGCGCCGTAGGTTGTTCTTATATGATTGGATTATAATCCACAGCAAGAATTCCCCCCCTCGCAAGTTGGAATATTTATTTTCCTTCCAACACCACCCTAACGTAGTCGCACAATAATGTCAACACCCAATTCATCTTATTTGTATATTTGCGTTAGAGTCCTTTTGTCCGCGAACGAAAAGGAATTAAGCTATGCGCGGGGAATGCTACTACATGGCATCTCTCACCTGCAAATACTATACGAGGAGGAACTAGACATGACTCATTTGATTATTAAAGGCGGCCTATATTTTGACGGCAAGAATTCGCCGCAAGAGGGACAGGCTATAATTATTATGGACAACAAGGTCCAAGAGGTCATGCCTGTAGCGCAGCTACCGACAGAAACTAGTGCACAGATCATTGATGCAACTGGCTGCACTGTTCTCCCTGGCCTCATTGACTGCCATGTACATATCACCAGCAGCGGCGAAGCCGATAGCTCTGGTGATCGCCTAGAGCCGGACACGCTGCTAGCACTGCGCGGGGTTCACAACGGCCACATTCTGCTAGAATCGGGCTTTACTACCCTACGCAACATGGGCAGCCGTAACCAGATTGATATTCAGATTAAGCGTTCTATGGAGCTAGGCTACGTTGTCGGTCCGCGCCTGATTACTTCTGGCATGTGCATCTGCATGACTGGTGGGCACGGTTGGATGGGCGGCCGCGAAGTCGATGGTGCCGATGAAGCTCGCAAAGGGGCGCGCGAGCAGCTGAAGGCTGGTGTTGAAGTGCTAAAGATCATGGCGACCGGCGGCGTGATGACCCCCGGCGTTGAGCCAGGATCGGCCCAACTGACTATTGAAGAAATGCGGGCAGCAGTAGAAGAGGCGCACAAAGCTGGCCGCAAGACAGCTACCCATGCCCAGGGTACTACTGGCATCAAGAATGCCATTTTAGCAGGGCTTGACTCCATCGAACATGGCATTTTCCTAGACGATGAAGCTGTGCAAATGATGCTTGATCATGATGTTGCCCTGGTGCCGACGCTGGCTGCCCCTCATCACATTGTGCAAGGCGGCCTAGCATCAGGTATCCCAGCCTACGCTGTAGAGAAAGCGAACCGCGTCTTTGCTTCCCATAAAGAAAGCTTCAAAAAGGCTCTTAAGGCTGGTGTAACCATCGCCTTCGGCACTGACTGTGGTACTCCACTGAATAAACCGGGTCAGAACGCGCTGGAGTTTCAGCTGATGGTTGAAGCAGGCATGACACCACTGCAAGCGCTCACTGCAGCCACTAGCACCGCAGCCCAGGTCTGCGACCGCCCCAACATTGGTAGCTTGACGCCCGGCAAGTTGGCTGATGCCATTGTTGTGCGCGGCAATGTATTCAGTGACGTGTGCTTGCTGCAGGACCAAGCCAACATTAGCTATGTAATTAAGGATGGGCAGATAGTGGTCAGCCGCTAGGTTGCCATATCCTTCCCTTAGGCCGCACGGGCTACCGTGCGGCTTTTCTGGTTATCCCCTAGCGCAGACGCGCAGCCGCAAATATGTTGCACATTTACTTGCACAACGCCGTTCTAACGCTTACAATGATGTTATAAAGTTAACTAGCAAACAAATCTACTGCAGGAGGAGTGAGTAAATGGATTCTACCAAGTACTCCTTAGCCGATTTTATTGACGTGCCAGACCTGGATATTATGGGTAGGGCTCAGCTATTCGCGGAATATGCCCAGGATAGTCGGCAGCGTGGCCATGCTCATTTTAGGCGAATATCATTAGATGGCTCTGGCCCCACCATGCGAGTAATTGATCCTCTGTCTGGGCAGGTCAACGAGATGATTTACATGGCATCTAATGATTATCTGAATTTGACTAGGCATCCTCGCACGATTGCCGCGGGCCGTGCTGCACTGGAGAAATATGGTGCAGGTGCAGGTAGCGTACCGCTGCTCGGTGGCACCATGGATATTCATATACAGTTAGAGCAGAAGGTTGCCAAATTCAAGGGGTGTGAGGACGCAATCCTCTACACCAGTGGTTTCGGTTCCAATTGTGGTACCTTGCTAGCCATGCTCACCGACAAAGATGTAGCTATTCTCGATCTTCTGGTCCATGCTAGCATTATTGACGGCTGTAAGAACACCAACGTTCAACATTTCCGCCACAACAACATGCAATCACTAGAACGGGCGCTGAATAAGGCTAAAGGCAAGCGCACAAAGCTGGTAGTTGTAGATGGAGTGTACTCGATGGATGGCGATATCGCCAAGCTCGATGAAATTGTAGAACTGGCTCACGCCCATAACGCCTATGTAATGGTTGACGAAGCACACGCTACTGGGGTAATTGGCCCTAACGGCCGGGGCACTCCAGAGCATTTCGGATTAGAAGGCAAAGTAGATATTGTGGCCGGCACATTCAGTAAAGGGCTAGGCGTTGTTGGTGGTTTCATAGCCACTAACGAAGAGTTAGTGCAGCTACTGCACTTTTACTCTCGCGCTTACATGTTCTCAACGGCCCCCACGCCCCAGGCGGTAGGCTCGTTAATTGCAGCTCTGGATGTAATCGAAACTGAGCCAGAGCTAAGAGCCCAACTTTGGAATAATATTAACTACTTCCGTGAAAACATAGTTGGCCTCGGCTATGACATCGGCAATGCCGAAACGGCCATTTTCCCCTTGATTATTGGGGACGGGCTCAAAGTGCGCGACATGTGCCGACGTTGTCACGAGCTCGGTCTTTACATTAACCCAGTGCAATACCCGGCAGTGCCAGAACGGCTCTCACGGTTACGCATCAGCCTCATGTCGGCGCATACTCGCGAACACCTAGACAAAGCTCTAGAAATACTAGAGCAGGTTGGGCGAGAGTTTGCAGTAATCTAGCTAACAGAAGCAGCAAACCCTCTGGGATTATCCCAGGGGGTTTTTTGCATATGGAAAACGGAAAAACTTTTCAGGCGGAGGACCGACACCTTGCAGGGGATTTACAGTCTATATTACAAAGCACCCTATTACCAACGGGCCTTAATTCGACCAACCAGGGAGGTTTTTCTGTATATGAAGCAGCGCATAGCAATCGTAACCGACAGTACTTCCGACATCCCGCCTCACCAAGCACAAGAGTTAGGCATAACCGTAATTCCACTGACAGTGAATTTCGGCACGCAACAGTATCTAGATGGCGTAGAGATTAGCAGCGAGGAGTTCTACCCTATGCTAGCGGCAAGCAGTAGCCTGCCAACCACCTCCCAGCCATCGCCTGCAGAGTTCAAGGCAGTGTATGAACGCTTATTGGAGGCCCATGACAGCATCATCAGTATTCATATCTCCTCGGGCTTATCTGGGACGATTAGCTCTGCGTTGACCGCCAAAGAACTAGTTGGTGGTGACATTCATGTGGTTGACTCCGAGTCGATTAGCTTGGGCATCGGCCTCATCGTTCTGGAAGCTGTCGACATGGCCCAGCAAGGGCTAACGGCAGCTGAAATTGTTGCCCAGCTGGAGTGCGTTCGCAGTCAAACCGAGGTCATGTTCACCCTAGACACACTAGAGTATCTGCATAAGGGCGGCCGCATCGGCAAGGTGTCGGCCATCATGGGGGCCCTGCTGAACATTAAGCCAGTCGTTCGCGTTGTAGATGGCATCTACATCCCCGTTGGCAAAGTGCGCCGCCAAGAACAGGCTCTGCAAGAAATGACGCATCAGTTTCAAGCCTTGGCCGCCGGCAAGACAGTGAAACGCATTGTTGTTGCCCACGGGGCGGCACCCAAAGCAGCGGAGCAGTTGGCCGCAAAGCTGAAGCAAGCTTTTGCTATGGACCCCGACATGTTATTGCAGGTGGGGCCAGTAATCGGAGTGCATACCGGCCCGGGCACTGTGGGGGCGGCAATGCTAATTAGTTAACAGTTCGAGGGGCTAAGGGCTGCGGGGTACTTGCTTAGAGCACAGGAGCAGGCTCCAATCGTGCTTACGGCAAGCACTCCGCAGCCAGGCCCTTTTTCTTTTGCATGCCAGCGGTAAGCCCCGGGGAAACTGAGACAGGCATAATAGCTAGCTTGCCGACCCTAAGGAGGGCTTAGATGCTTAACATGCATTACTTTGATAACGCTGCCACTTCCTGGCCGAAGCCGGAGGTCGTCTACCAAGCCACTGACAAGTTCATGCGTGAAATAGGAGCGAATCCGGGCCGTTCTGGCCATTGCCTCGCCAAGCAGGCGGATACCATGGTAGAAGAAACCCGGGAGCTAATAGCGGATTTTTTCGGAGCGCCTGACCCGAAGCTAGTGGCCTTCACTTTTAATGGCACTGAT
>CALNBW010000146.1 GCA_937874815.1 uncultured Bacillota bacterium
AAAGGCACGTACTACGATCTCTGGGCCGGGACCACCCAGCTCCGACTTAATCATGGCATTAACAGCCTTATCGTGCCGTTCCCGATAAGTGGGGTTAGTCTGGGCAGCCTTGGCTGTCTGTCGGGCGCTGGTAAAGCCAGTGCTAATATCGCCTGGATCAATTAACGCCACTTTGATGCCGAAAGGCTTAACCTCCATGCGCAACGACTCGGTCATCGCTTCTACGGCATATTTAGTAGCGCTATACATCGCTTGGAAAGGCAGGGCAAAGAGCCCTGCTACCGAGCCGATGTTAACGATTAAGCCCTGCTGCTTGGCCCGCATGTGGGGCAATACTTGGCGGCAAACCATCATCATGCCAATCATGTTAGTATCAAAGATGTGATGCGCTTCCTCACGCGAAATATCTTCCACAGCCCCACCTAAAGCATAGCCGGCGCAATTTAGCAGGACACCGATCTCGCCCTCTTGGGCGACCACAAATTCAACCGCCTGTTTTATCGAATCGTCATTCCCCACGTCGAGGGGGAGCATAGTAAGAAAGCCTGTCTCCTGACGGTATGTTGTGTCTGGTGGAAAAACAGCTTGACGCGAGGTGCCATAGACATGATACCCCTGCCCGCACAGGTATTCAGCGCAGGCCTTGCCCATACCTGAGGATGCCCCGACCACAAGAGCTACCTTACCGTAGATAAAACTCATCATGATTCCTCCCCACTACATTTCCCTCACTAGCATCAGAGGGCAACGTTACATTAATTCGCCATGCCAGCGGGGAGAACCTGCTTGCCATCCCAGGAGGCAAAAATAGGCGAATTAATGCCCCCCGCTTATTGACAATCTGCTACTAGCTGTACTATGATTAGTAACGAGAAAAGGGAGTAATCCGTCGCCCCGGCGACTATCTCGGCCGTCAACACGGTGACAACCACCCGGTCGAGATGCAAGTAGTTTTTGAGGATGAGACTTTTGTCTAACGCTTTGTCGTTGGATAAGAGTCTTTTTTATTACCCGCAACGCCAAGGCGTAGCTAGGGGGAGGAATTGCTATGGAGAAGTTATTGGTGGGTTTCACTAACATGACCTGGCAGCAAGTAGTGATGATCGGGATTGGTTTCGTTCTGATTTACCTGGCAATCAAAAAAGAGTACGAGCCGATGCTGCTGATACCAATCGGGTTCGGTGCCATTTTAGCTAACATTCCCTTGTCTTCTGCCGTAGGCGAAAACGGCTTTCTAACTATCCTTTACGAAGCGGGTATTGCTACCGAGTTGTTTCCCATTTTGATCTTTATCGCTGTGGGGGCGATGATCGATTTCAGCCCTCTACTCAAGCAACCAGTAATGCTGTTCTTTGGTGCTGCTGCTCAGTTTGGCATTTTTGTGGCCATGCTCTTAGCGGCGTCTACCGGGATGTTTAGCCTGAAAGAAGCGGCCTCTATTGGTATTATTGGGGCCGCTGACGGGCCGACATCCATCTATGTGGCTAACCTTTTCGCGCCGAATCTGCTTGGCCCTATTTCAGTCGCGGCCTACTCCTATATGGCCTTGGTGCCAATAATTCAGCCTCCAATCATTCGCCTGTTTACTACCAAACAAGAGCGCATGATTCGCATGGATGCTGATTATGATGCCAAGGTATCGAAAAAGGTACTTATCCTTTTCCCCATTATGGTGACAGTAGTGGCCGGCATCATCTCGCCGATGAGCGTAGGACTAGTGGGAGCCCTAATGTTTGGCAACTTAATCCGTGAGTGTGGCGTGTTAGAAAGACTATCGCAGTCAGCCCAAAATGAGCTAGCGAACTTGGTTACCCTCTTGCTGGGAATTACTATCGGCTCCACCATGGTGGCTGAGCAATTCTTAGCTCCGAGCACTCTGATGATCCTGGGGATCGGCTTGCTCGCCTTCATTTTCGACACGGCTGGCGGAGTACTATTTGCCAAGTTTATTAACCTCTTCCTCAAGGAGAAGGTTAACCCGATGATCGGTGCCGCCGGTATTTCTGCTTTCCCGATGTCGGCGAGGATTGTGCAGAAAATGGCCCAGAAAGAGGACCCAACGAACTTCATACTCATGCAGGCTATCGGAGCTAACGTAGCCGGCCAGATTGGCTCAATCATTGCCGGCGGTGTTTTGCTCGCGTTAGTGGGCTAAGGAGGGATACACAGTGAACCAAGTCACAATCGAGGCCATCAAAATCATGGGCGTGGGCATGGGAACGGTATTTTTCGTGCTCTTGGTGTTTTTCGGCCTAGTGAAAGCCATGCAAGCTATTTTCCCTTATAAAGATGAAGCATAGGTAATCGAAAACTGGTAGGGCGTATCGCAAGACGTTTGTTTACAAACGCAACGCGATACGCCCTAATTCATTTCCCAGCCAAAGTGACCTTCCCCTATTACCTTTTTCGTAGGGGCGAGATCCTATCTCGCCCGCACCAGCGGCACCGGGCGCGCCTAGGGTACTAGCATGCGCAGTGCGCCGGGGACAACCCGGATGGTAGCTGGCAGGCTCCCTTTCTGCTCCCCATCCATGTCCATATAGAGCTCGCCCTCACTCGGGTTAGTTCTACGGATCTCCAGATAATCGGTCTGGAAATAGGAAACGTGGGGGCTATCAATATGCTCTCCCTTCATAATCCGGAAAAACAGCGATAACAGGTGCTCCAGGCCTGAGCGGCGAATAATGCAAACATCGAATAGACCATCGCTAATTCCAGCTTCCGGGCAAATCTGTTTAAACCCCCCGACACTTGGCGTATTGGAGATGATAAATATCAGGGCCTGTTCCTCAAAAGTTTCGCCGCCACAGGTTAGCTCCAAGGAATAGCTACGAAACAAATTTAGCGGGAGACTAATAGCACCAGCCAAGTAGTAAGCTAGCTCGCCCAGTACCATTTTAATTTCTCGCGGCACCTTATAAGAAATATCGGTAAAAAGACCACCGGCAAAGACGTTAAGGAAATAGTCGTCCCCGACTTGCCCCACATCAACCGGCATAATCTTGCCGCTGCGAACCATTTTGCAGTAACCCGCTATATCATTAGGCACTTGCAGATACTGACCAAAGTCGTTGACTGTACCAGCAGGCATAACGGCTACCGGAATGCCAGAACCACCTGTTAAGAGACCGTTAACAACCTCGTGAATAGTTCCGTCGCCACCGACGGCAACCACCAGGTCATACTCGCCCTCTTTCAACTCTAGCGCTGCTTCATAACCTTCGTTTCTAGCTTGTGTGTAGAAGAAATCTACATTTCGCCATACGCCCTCTTGCAGAAGTTGTTCTGACACTCCATCCACATTCTGTTGCACAATTTGCTTACCGGATGTGGGGTTGACTATGAACTTAACGTTCATGGCTTCTAGCCCCCTTTGGTTACTAAGCACCTTGCTTAAGTGCTTGTCATTCCCCTAATTAAGAACTCTAACTACATTATACACTAGCGATGGCATTCTGAGGGCAGTTGACAAGGCAACCAAAAAGGTAGCAGCCCTGGCTAGGATTGCTACCTGTGCTTTTTAGTGTTTCTTTTTCAGCAGATCCCGTATTTCGGTTAAGAGTACTTCCTCCGGTTTGGCGGCAGGTGGAGCGGCGGGCTGAGCTTCTTCCACTTTTATGGGCGGGACAATGTCTTGTCAACGCAATAACTGTTCAGTTCCCCGTTAGTTAATTTGCTGGCAATATGCTTAGCCGTCTTGCTAGCAGCAATCCCACCAAGGGCCGTCTCTCGCAATTCAACAGGCAATTGCTTACCCACTCGATACATGGCTTCGATTACTTCATCGGCAGGAATTACACTGTCTTGGCCTGCCAAGGCCATATCCGCACTGATAATGGCATTGACTGCCTGGGAAGCATTGCGGTAGGAGCAGGGCAACTGCACCATGCCCGCAACCGGGTCGCAAACCAGCCCCATGCAATTCATCAGGGCGATGGCAACGGCGTTGGCGCAAGCCTCGGGGCTACCACCGGCCAGGGAAACAATTGCGGCTGCCCCCATGGCACCGGCAGCGCCGCACTCTGCCTGACAGCCGCCCTCCGCTCCAGATACAGTCGCATTCTTGGTAATCACTGCGCCTACGCCTGAAGCAACCAGCAAAGCATTGAGCAGCTGTTTACGAGTGCTGCCAAGCTTTTGCCCCGTAGCAAGCAAGACTGCTGGCAATACACCGCTGGCCCCGCCAGTAGGGGCTGCGCATACTAGGCCCATAGCAGCGTTAACCTCACTGCCCGATAGAGCCATAGCCATGACGTTATTCAAGTAATCGCCGCTGAGAGCTTGCCCGTAGTTATGCTGCTTGGCAGCCTGTCCCGAAATTAACCCGCCGATCATCTCCTGCGGCTGAGCTAAGGCTTTCTGAGCACTCGCTGTCATCACTTCATAATGGCGATCGAGCGATTCATAGACCTCCTGCTCAGTTTTGTCGGTAAAGGCCATTTCGTTTTCCAATATGACCTGGGACAACGGCAGTTGCCGGCTATTCGCCTGGTCAATCAGATCTTGTATCGAATGATACATCCTCTCGCCTCCTACTGAATGACTCTGACTGAGAGTACAACGTCTAAAGCAGCCAGCTGTTGAGTAACCTCAGGTGGAATTCTGTCATCCGTCTCAATAACCGTTGTGGCTACATCCCGTCTGGCCACCCGTGAAACCCGCATAATGCCGATATTGATGTCATTAGCAGCGAGCACCTGGCTAATCTGGCTGATAACGCCCTGTTGATCGCGTTGCTGAATAACGATTGTCGGCTGCTCTGCCGCAACCTCTACAGCTACTCCGTTGATATTGGTGATCAAAATCCGACCACCCCCGATACTACAACCAACTATCGTGCTCTTACTAGAATCGACATGGGTAAAGGTAATAACGGCGGTATTCTCGTGCACGTCATCGAGTTCCACTTCAGAGAAACTATAGGCAATACCCCGCGCCGCGGCAATTTCCCGGCTATGCTTGATCTGCTCATCATCCTTAGTTATGCCCAAGACGCCAGCCAAAAGAGCCAGTTTAGTGCCATGCCCAACGCCGGTCTTAGCAAAGGAGCCGTGTAACGCAAACTCTACCCGCGTGAAGGATTTGGCAGCGATGAGGGCCGCCACCCGGGCTAGCTTAACTGCTCCGGCAGTATGGCTAGAGCTGGGCCCGATCATGATGGGGCCGATGACGTCAAAGATACTTAAATTCATACCTCTCCCTCCCATATAGAATGTGTTGCAACACTAACAACAGGACCCTAGAAGTGAAGCTATCGCCCCTACTAATGACAGGAGGAGGCTATCGCTTTCATGATATAATTTATCTGCAAAGAGACTACACTAAAGAGTGTTCATTTAAGGAAGTGAAAACATGATTATCGTTATTGATGGCCAGGGTGGCAAAATAGGCAAAATGATGGTGGAACAGCTCAAGCAAAAACTGCCTTCGGCCTACATTATTGCCATTGGCACTAACAGCATAGCAACTGCGACCATGCTCAAGGCGGGGGCAGATGCTGGGGCTACTGGAGAAAACCCGGTATTGGTAAACGCCAAGCAGGCGGACATCATTGTGGGGCCATTAGGGATAATTATTGCTGATGCCCTATTAGGAGAAATAACGCCACATATGGCACAGGCTATCAGCCAAAGCCACGCACAAAAGGTCTTGCTTCCAGTCAATAAATGCCACACTACTATTGTTGGCCTCAAGGACATTACCTTGAGCGAGGTTGTGGCCTTAGCAGTAGCTGAAGTAGAACAGCTTATAGGGAAAGAATAAGATCGGCCTGCGCTGCTATTTTATAAGCAGCGAAGTAGGCATTCTCTAGCGGTATCCATTCCTGGACAAAGCGTTGGTGCAGGGCAGCGCCATTTCTCAGCAGAATACGCTCGCTTTGTGTCAGGGCGTCCGTCTGCAAGAAAACCTTAAGCGTGTAATGCGCGACGAATTGGGGATGCATGCTATAGACGCCTTCAATGATGTTCAGCTGCTTACTAGTGACAGTTACCTGTTCTATTATCCTGCCCTGGGCACAATCATAGATGCCATAGGCAAAATCTTTACCGCTTGCTAGCCCAGCCAACACTTCGTCACTGAACCGGTCGTAATCTATGTTACCTCCAGCTTCGGACAATCTGGCCTTGGTTCTTAATGCTAGCGGCAAGAAGAAATGGTCCATATGGATGACATTGCAGTCGTAAACCTGGTCCAGCAAACGCGCCAAAGACGTTTTGCCAGCGCCACTATTGCCGTCAATGGCAATATGTACTCTCTCTTCTTTAGCCATCAGCTGGTCGATGCGGCACAACAGTTCGAAGTAAGGCTTAAACTCAGCCCTAATAACTCGATAGGCTGGGGCATGAAGCGAACGATATTGCTCACTATGGGATACCGGGGGGTAACCTTGGGCCCGATACGCCCGCAAATAGGCATCCAGCTCCACACTATCCCAGCGGAACAAGCCGTCAACACACCATTGCCTCAAGGCAGCTAACTTACCCTCAAAGCTTTTTACATTCCCCTGGTGCAAATTAGCGCTTAGCACAAACAACCGGTTTATAGTTGCGGGCGTGATGCCAGAAGCCAATATAGGAGCCAAGTTTAGCCGACAAAGCCCATCGCCAAGCTCCTCAAAGACTGGGGCCTGGCTGCTTGCTGGTTGGAGCGAATTCCATTCGGCCTGCAGGCGCTGCAAGGATGCCATCTCATCAGCTATCATATGCCCACCAGCAAATTCACTTTGGTAAATCAGCTTAACAACGTCCACCAGTTGCATCTCCGGGTAGAGGGCATACTGTTTCAACAGTATGCCCTTTAGCGCTTCATAGTGGCCGCTAGACATTGACAGTCAACCCAGCGCGCTCCAGCGCTAGCACTATGAGGGGA
This sequence comes from uncultured Bacillota bacterium, assembly GCA_937874815.1. GTDB lineage: Bacteria > Bacillota > UBA994 > UBA5500 > UBA5500 > UBA5500. The sequence continues at coordinate 6,871 of CALNBW010000146.1, forward strand.
ACGAGCACGATTTGTAAAATGATACCAGGGAGAGAGGTAACGAATACGGCCGAAACAAATGCCTGCCAAGTAATCGGGGTTCCGCTTAGCAGCATAGCATACCTCACCAGCCCCCAGACGATTCTACCGCCGAGCATTGCCCCGAGGAGAGATATATAGATCGAGCTAAGCCGTTTCTTTGGCAATGATTGGTATAGCAGTCCTGTTAGCAGACCATACGCAGCCAACTCAAATGCCATGGGCACGGCGACAATAGGAAAAGGCGGCGAACCAAAAGCCACGCTGCGTAATAATGGGGCAATAAAACCTACAGCCAAACCATAGGGCCAACCACAAACAAACCCCGCAATTAGAACCGGTAGATGCATTGGCAACAACATGCTGCCGATCTGGGGTATCTGACCGGTGAGAAAAGGTAGATAAAGAGCGATAGCGAGAAACATAGCAGCCAGGATCATTTTCTTTATAGACTTCATGATTAACCTCCCAAAAAGAAAATACCATAAAGTAAATACCTTCATGGTATGTCTGGCCGGCTACAGCTCGGTCACTATGCACGATACTATCATGCAAGCCTATTTCCCGCAAGACCAACCACAGGGACGGTCAGAGACTGCTGATAAAGGCCGTGGTCCTGCTCGCGCGCGTGTGGCCTGATACTGCA
>CALNBW010000147.1 GCA_937874815.1 uncultured Bacillota bacterium
TTCATCTTCTCACCTCCTCTTTTCAGAATGCCGGAAGAATCCGGATCGTTTTCACTTACTTGGCCTTCTTATCTAAGAAGAAAGCAACGTTGCCAACGATTATGAAGGCGATAATGAGCAAGTGACCCAGAGACTGGGCGTCCATCTTAGCAACTGAAGGACCAGGCTTGCCCATAACGGTTTCGTACTCAGCAGCGCCACGCATACCGCCTAAGAGTGCCTTGACCTGCCCAGCATTTACGAAAGGCATAGTCTGAGGAACACTAACGGTTACACAAGCAGCTAAGAAATTGATATCTAATGTGCCCTGTACTTGACGTACCCACTCCTGGATACCAGGGTTACCAGCGGAAAAGTCGATAACCGCGGCGAAGTCGCGCGTATCCTTGATGCCCTGCATAATTGGCAAGGAGCTGACGGGGTTGTTACGAAAGTCCCTTGAGACCTGGCCAACTACATCCTCACCAAAACGCTTGATGGCTGATTCTCCGCCTGGGAGATAACCGAGGTTAGCAAAATGCACGCCATACTCAAAGCCCTGTTCTTCATAACTCTTAATCAGCTGTTCACCAAACATGGGGCCGGCATCCCAGAAAGCGATGAAAACGACGCCAACGCCTTTATCCATCAAGTGTCGCATGACAGCCATGGCTGACGGATGCACGTCTGGAGCACCACTGGGGGCATAGTCAAGCGAGAAAAGCACTTTTTCACCAGCTGGAATCGCGTCCATGATGTTAAAGAATTTCTCGGCCTGAGCACTAGTTGAAATCGGAATACCCAGAGGCTTAATCATCGGTATTGCCGTAGCTAGAATGAGCAGGATATAGATGATCCGGCGGTCAATGTTTTGGAGCTTCTTCCAATCCATTCCTTAGGCACCTCCTTTCTCTTCTTCAGTTAATTATTCTGTACCACCTAAGTGGCCACGCTCGATACCGAGTAGTATACGGAGTGATGTTGCAAAACCACCGATAGCAGCACCGATCATGATAGCACGTTGGCCAACTGTGTTCGGGACATCCATCAACCAAGTGGAGATCGATGGGAACTGCGACCAGATTAGCTCACCGATCGGAGCCTTGCCTAGCATGACTAGAATAGCGGCCACCAGCATGATTGTGGCTTCTAGGCTGCGCATCCGGAATGCACGATAGGCGGCCGACGCGTTGTAGAAAGCCAAAATGGCGAACATAGCTGCGCCGAGCGGCGAAATGATGCTATCGTACAAGTTCTGGTTAAGGGTGTCAAAGAACTCATTGCTGCCAACGCGGGCAATGATACCGACAATCGTAAACACGATAATTGCCAATAACAGTGTCAAACTGTTGATCCAGCCTGGACGCTGCCGGGCAATAATATCGCCGTGGATGCGGAACAGGTTAACCGATGCCAAGCCAACAGCAAAAGCCGAAACGATAATGACCCAGTCAGTTAGCTCGTCAGCCCAGATTTTAAGAGTAAAGGGGCTGCCATCGGATGAGGTGAAAATAGCCGCTAGCAAAATGATCATGCCAACTATAAACGTTATGATCAAAGGTACTTCCCTACGCACGTGGTACACCTCCTTTTTTCATTAATAAGAAACGATGAGGACGGTAACTACTTCTTCAAGAGATCAGCTAGAAAAGTGATCTCAGCCGTTGCTAGTATAGAACCAACTAGCAAAACAACCATGGTAATGCCTTTGGCAATGTCCTGGGCACCGATAGAACCGAGCTTCACTTTGTCCTGAGAGAGATAGGCACCTGCGGCGTATAGCTCCTCACCGAGTAAGCAATAGTCACAAGCTGCCACGAAGAATGGGAGCTGTGCCATGGCGGCAGTACCAGCAACCTGGATAGCGCCGGCCTGAGCACCGGCCTCAGCAAAGAGTAGAGACTCGGCCCAGAAAGCACCCATCATGATGTTGGCAGCCACGTTGCGACGGTTCATGATACCCATAACTGCTGCCGCATAAGCGAATTGTTCGCTTGAGAGGAACTGAACTGTATCCTCCTGGAACATATCCGGGCGACCAGCGGTCAAGTAACCTTGACGTACGATTTCCTGCGCAAGTGGGAATACGTTAGGCTGACGGATGGTAACGATGATCTCCGTGTTGTACTTAGCGGTTAGCTCAGTAACATAGCCGAGCACCTCCAAGCCAGCGAACGTTTGCGGTGCGGAGTCGTCAGAAATGTTACCAATACCAGGAGAGAAGTGCACTGGAGCACCCATCTCAGTAGCACGGCCGACGGCCTCCTCGATTGCGTCGAGACCTGCAAGGCGACGGATCTTCGGTGTCCACTTGCCCGACTTGGACATGTTGATACCGATCAAAACGATAGCCCCGAACAGAATGATGGTTACCAAAAGAGTAACTTTACCTGCCATGATCATCATCTATAGTTCACCTCCTTTCGCAGTTGCTGCAAGGCGTCTAAGCATACATCCGAGGAAATATGACTCTTATTCCTTGCTAATAGTAGTTTCGACGGCAGAATTGGAAGTCCTGCAAGGTTTGTAAAGAAATCGTAAATATATTTTGCGTCTCGGTTCCACCATGTTCTTTGGTGCAACCTGATGTAACTTTAGTTTACATAAAACCCAATCGGCTGACAATGGGAATGTTAACCACGATGCCGCCTGTGGCTGTGGCTATCATAAAGCGACCGCCACTAACGAGACCCGATTTCGCCCACAGTTTTTGGCGCGATACATGGCCATATCGGCTGCCCTAAACAGCCCTTCCGAAGTAACTGCATCATCGGGGTAGATGGCCACACCAATACTGACAGTTGCCGCCACCTGTGTCTCTTGGATGAGCATGCGGTAGTTAGCGACGCTAGCGCAAATGCGCTCGGCCACCACGGCGGCACCAGCTCGATCGGCCCCCGGCAATACTACCAAAAATTCATCGCCGGCGTAACGGACGGGTAAATCTTCTTCGCGCACGTTAGCAGTGATGATGCTGGCAAGAGCCTGCAAATGCTTGTCGCCAGCACGATGGCCAAAACTGTCGTTAATCTGTTTGAGGCTGTCGGAATCAATCATTAACAAGCCAACCTTGTTCCCCCGAAGCTTAGCTTTCTGCAAATAACTATCTAGCTCCCCATAAAAGCGGCGCGCATTGGCCAAACCGGTCAAGCCGTCAGTATAAGATAGACGGCGCACTCGTTCGTGGAGACGAGCATTATGTATGGCTACTGCTGCCTGGCTAGCTACAGTGGTCAATAGGCGTAGTTGCTCTTCGCCATAGGCATAGGGAGTGTGGCTTTGAGCAGATAATACGCCAATCAAACGCTCCCCCATTGTAATCGGCACGACTGCGCCGGAATGGACCGCATTCTCTTCTTCGCCAATAGTTTCCACGCCAGGATCATCGCTGATGTTTTCATACCAGATAACAGGTTGGCGCGTCCGGATCGTTCGGGCCAGGGGCCCACCGCTCAGTTTGCGTGCAAAAGGTGGGTATAATGTGCCATCGTCATATAAATAACGCAAGTCTAGTGTGTCTTGCCGTGCGTCATAAAGCCCAATCACAAAAGCATCCGTAGACATCACGCGGCTGACTTCATGATGAATAGTCGTAAACAACGCATCCATGTCTAGCGTCGAGGAAATGCTGCGCCCAATTTCGTTTAGCAGCTCCAGTTGGGCATTGCGCCGCTGGAGTGTGGCATAGAGTTGGGCGCTCTCTATGGCTGCAGTAGCCGCGCCAACAAGCTGTCTAAATAGCTTGAGATCCTCATGGGCGAATTGGCCTTGCTGCCTTAATACACAAAAAGTGGCGCGCTCGCGCTGGCGCGTAACTACGTCAGCTTGCATAACAGATGCAAAGCGGTTATCCGGTCCGAGAGCAATATTAGCCAGCAGTTGGCTACCTGCCTTCGTATGCAGCTCATAACTGGGATCGCAAAAAACTGTAGGTAGGTAACTGCCCTGCAGAGAAACAACGGTGCCGGCGGCGTAGACTACCTGCTGTTTGCCAGTTGCATCAGGCAAACTCGCTAAGGCGCCATCAGCCGCAAACACCTCGAGACTTTTGTTAAGCACAGTCTCGAGTATTTGCTCCAAATCGAACAGAGCTAGTAAACTACCCTTGATCTCCGACAGAATTCTACTAGCGTCGTCCACGGCAATCCTCCTCTTACCTGAGAGACCTTGTCCGCAGCCTAGTCCCTAAGGACTAGAACAACCGGACTACTGCTATTTTCTGCATGGCCGGCAAAAGTCCTTTAGCTTATACGAATAAATGAAAATATTCTTTTCGCCACGATTCGACTTGGTAAAAACAAAAAGGGGCCGTTGCATCACATCTTGCAACAGCCCCGGGCCGGATAGGATCCAGCCCCTACACAGTCACCGAAATTTGGAGTGTCTGTTAGTTTTTCTTTTGCGGCATCCGTTCTATCTGAGCACCGAGGGAGATGAGTTTTTCATCTAGACGTTCGTAACCGCGATCAGCATGTTCAAATCCAGTAACAATACTATCGCCTTCGGCGGCCATGGCAGCCAGGAGCAGTGCCGCACTGGCCCGGAGATCAGTGCCGTGCACTTCGGCACCAGTTAGACGGGGCACCCCCTCAATGATAGCTGTACGGCCAGCAATGCGCACCTGGGCACCCATCTTCACCAGCTGGTTGAGATGCTCAAAACGTTCATCCCAAATCGTCTCCGTAACCATGCTCATGCCATCAGCGATAGTTAATAGGGCACTCATCGGGGCCTGAAAATCGGTGAAAAACCCTGGCAAGGGTTGAGTCTTAACGTTGACGGCCTTCACCCTGCGGTCGCAGCATACGCGGATTTTGTCGTCGCAATGCTCAATGGAAACACCGGCTTCTAGTAACTTAGCGATGATTGACTCCAGATGATCTGGAATGGTGTTCGTTAATGTTACATCGCCTTGGGTCATAGCGGCGGCAACCATTAGAGTAGCTGCCTCGCTTTGATCGGGGATAATGGCATGTTCGCAACCATGCAGTTCAGGCACACCCTGTACACGAATGGTTTCAGTACCTGCTCCCAAAACGCGGGCTCCCATGGCATTTAGGAAGTTAGCTAGGTCAACAATAAAGGGGCCGCGATAAGCATTAGAAATAATAGTTGTACCTTCAGCTAGCACGGCCGCTAACATCAAGTTAATCGTTGCCCCCACAGTGAGAACGTCGAGGTATACTGAATGGTTACCTTTCAGGCCTTCGGTTTGCACTTTGACCAAACCATGCTCAATCACAGCTTCGGCCCCGAGGGCACGGAATCCTTTTAAGTGTTGGTCTATAGGGCGCGGGCCAATATCATCTCCTCCGGGCAAGGCAACCTCTGCCTTACCAAAGCGAGCTAATAGCACACCCAACAAGTAATAGGATGCCCGCATATGTTTCACCAAGGCCTGATTGGCCACATGACTGTGCAGCCCTGTGGGATCAATCTTCATCCAACCTTGATGTTCATATTCTACTTTAGCGCCCAATTGGCGAATAATATCGGCAAACACGGCAACGTCACTAATATCGGGTAGGTTCTCTATGACGCTGGGGGAATTGGCCAGTAAGGCTGCCGGAATCACAGACAAAGCGACATACTTAGAGCCACTGACGGTAGCTTTACCTGTCAGACGCGTCTGGCCTCGCACACGGAGAGCAGTCATGGCACTCGCTCCTTAACATGGTGTTTTATGGGAAAATCCATCCCCTATACTTTCCTAATTATCCAATACCCCGCGTTTGTTGTCAACCAAGCCCAGCCCTCCCGGGAATTTCGGGGTATCTGTAGGGGCGAGACCCTGTCTCGCCCTAGGGCTGTCGCAAATAGGCTC
>CALNBW010000148.1 GCA_937874815.1 uncultured Bacillota bacterium
GCGACCCTACGTCGATGAAGTGAAATTCCGTATCTTTGTCGGCAACGATGCCCTTGTATCCGGTTTCTTAGCAGGCGAAGTTGGCCATCTGCGGGTAGATGGCAATAGTTACTCCCAACTGGCTGAGCACCCGGTCTATAGCAAGCTGATGACCGAGCTACAGCCGGAAGACATCCAGTATTGCGCGCTGATGAACAATAAGCCGCCCTTTAACAACATACTCATAAGGCAAGCCGCATGCCATGCCTTTAACCGAGAGAAGTATCTGCAGGAAGAGTTGGCCGGCCGCGCTGTCTTATCTAATAGCCCCCTACCTAACTACTATACGGAGCGAATGTCCCTCGGTTACCGCTATGACCCCTCGCGGGCCAAGGCATTGCTCAGCGAAGCCGGGTATCCTCAGGGCTATCCGGAAGAGATTTACCTGCATGTGCGCGCCAACAATCTGGAGCAAGAAGCGCGGGCGAAAGCAATCGCCGCAGATTTGGGCCAAGTTGGTTTCCGGATTAAGATCGTCACTATTCCTTGGACTGAAATGGTGAAACCCGAAACCATGGCCAAATGCCACATGTTCCTGATGGGCGCCTCGGGTGGTAACGCTGAACCATTCAGCTTTATCGAACCGTACTTCCACTCCCGGGGAATCGGCAAAGGTAACCGCGTAGCCTATAGCAACCCCCAAGTCGACCAACTGCTAGACAAGATAGCCACCATCGCCAACTTTGAGCAGCGCAAGACTATCTATCTCCAGATAGCTCAGCTAGTAGCCGACGATGCTCCCTGGATGTTCCTATACCAGCCACTCTACTATATGGCGCGGCAGCCATATGCTAAAGGAGTGCGAACTGATCGAAGTGGCATGGTCCGCTTGAAGAATGTTTGGCTTGACAGGCAAGGCTAGTGCCTTCAGGGCACAATAGTAAAAACACCTACCGAAAACCGGTAGGTGTTTTTTTCAAGAGATATGACAAACCTTATAAGTGAATCTATAAGCCGAGTTCTGTACCTCTGGCGAGGCGGCAATCATCTATCTGGGATGCTAGTTACCTAACACCTCTAGCGACCAACCCGGAGGAGCGGACGAGCAGCCCTTAATTCCTCCCTATTAGGTCTTGCTCCGAGTGGGGTTTACCTAGCCGACTAGTCACCTAATCGCTGGTGAGCTCTTACCTCACCTTTCCACCCTTACCAGTAAAAACTGGCGGTATATCTCTGTGGCACTTTCCTTCAGGTCACCCTGACTGGACGTTATCCAGCACCCTGCTCTTTGGAGCTCGGACTTTCCTCGAGTCGCTAGGCGACCCGCGATTGCCCAATTCACTTATGAAGTTTTTTTGCTTTGTTTCAGAGTCTCATTATACAATCTTTCTGCCTGCAAAGCAATGTGCCGCATGTTAATGATTCGGCATCTATGCCAGCAAAATCAGGAAAGCAACGACTTTAGCTCACTGATTTGTTGCAGTAGCTGCTGCCGCTTGGTAGCGGCTAACGAGCTTGCCGATCGCTGTAGTTGCGTGGCCACATGTTGCCGCGCCTCAATAGCAGCCAGGACGCGGGCCCTGAAGTTCTCGGGACGTTCCGCCAGCAGAACTGGCCCAATTTCTGCCTGCAATTGATTTAGCGGCTGCATTTTGCCAGGTTCTGCTACAATTATCTCATAAATAATATTGTTTTCCATCACTAGGGCTTCCTGAATGATGGCCCAGCCATGCTCCGCAAGCCAAAAACGTACCTGGGCCCCCGCAGCATTAGGTTGTAATACTAGACGCTGCAAGGTGGGCAACACGACTGGATTCGACTCCAAGATTTCGGCGATAGTAGCGCCACCCATGCCCGCGATGACAACGGTATCTACTTCGGCTGGTGCTAAAACAGTCAGGCCTGCCCCCTCTCGCACTTGCATTTGTTCCTGCAGCAAGGTTGCCCGGACAGTCTGCCGTGCCCGTTCTGCGGGCTCGCGGTTTAGTTCCCCTGCTATTGCGCAGCATATTCTTCTATTCTGTAGCAGCCAAGCCGCTAAATAACCGTGGTCGCTGCCGATATCTGCTAAGCGAGCGCCTTCTGGCACAAAAGCGGCCACTTGCTGCAAACGCGGTCCGAGGCTTATGCGCATCACCAATCCTAATCACCTACTAACTGCTAACCTAGGTGGCCAACGGCCAATGTGCTAATAACGACGGCGACCGCCTACATAGGTGGCTTGCACTCGAATGTTAGCAATCTGCTCGGGAGCTACGGCCGTAGGGTCTTGGTCGAGAACGATACAATCAGCCAACTTGCCTACACTGATGGAGCCGAGAATGTCTTCATTGAAAGAGCAATAAGCGGGTCCGAGCGTAAACAGCTCCAG
>CALNBW010000149.1 GCA_937874815.1 uncultured Bacillota bacterium
TTATAGGTGGGGACGTTAGCACTGGTCCAATCGACGATTAGGTTGCTATTGCTAGGGCCGGGGTCGGCTTCCTTCAAACGAAAAATGGTAAACTGGGGCTGGATCTTTAGCCAGAGGTTCATTACCTTCGCCCGGAATGCCCCTACGGTAGCCATAGCTGTTCCGAAGACGATGAAAACAGCTAGCACTGCCACAGCTGCGCGGCGCAGCGCTCCAGAACCCTTGCGCTTATTGGTTGGCGCCTGTTGCTGGGGAAGGTGGGCGTCCAACTGCTGGCTAAACCGGTGCAAGGCTATGTCCGATGGTCGAGAATCGGGCAAGAATTGCAGCATCTCTTTAGTTGACTGCAACTTTTTGCCCTCTTCCTCCGCTAACTGGTGCATCGCCATGCGGAACAATGCTTCTTCGTATTGCTCGTATATTTGTCGGCTGCGATCTTCATCGTTGGCCATAGGTCTCCGCCTCCTCTTGCACCAGCTGCCGGGCTGCCCGCCGGGCGCGTGTCAGATACTGCCGCACGCTATTAGGGCTGATTAACAGCTCCTGCGCTATTTCCTTATCATCCATCTCCAAGAAGTACTTGAAGTACAACACATCTCGCAGCTTCTCCGGCAAGCATTGGATTGTGGCTTTCAGTCTAGCAAACTCGTCCTGAGAAACTACTCGCTCCTCCAACGTGTCATCGCATACCATTGATCCGGCCGCCACTTCTATATCGTCCACCCAGGCAATATACTTGTTTTGCCTCTTCCGTGCCCGCAGATGGTTGTAAGCAACCCGCCTGCTAGTTAAAACAATATAGTAGTTTAATTTGTACTGGTTCAACGTGCGCAGCAGAGGAACCTGCTCAATCAATTTGATAAATGTAACGTTTACCAAGTCCTCTGATGAATTGTTGTTGCCGACGACTTGGGAGATGATATTATACGCGAGGCCATAATTCTCCTGATAAAGCTTGTACACAAAATCACGATCTGCATCCGACAGCTTGGTGCTAGTCTCAAACAACCGCATCTTCCCCTTACTGCCATGATCAAGGCTTATGTTTGGGAGCGGGCCACCAACTCCTACCAGAAAAACTTCTCCACAATGGGTCCGAACCCTTTGTTGAATGAACCCACTTTTGAGAAAACGCCAGTCTACGCAAGTTAAACTCGGGCATCCTATTCAGTGTCGTTACCATCCCTTCTCGGCTTGGCGGAGGAGAGCCAAGAAACCTTGCGCTTATAAGCAACTGCATGTTGCTGAAGAAAATAGGCATCCAGCTCCTTGGCGAATCTACGCAAAGCCATTTCCGACGGCCCCAGTTCGCGTAGGGATTGCATCCTCTGCAGAACCTCTTTGCCTTCCTGCTCCGCAACCTCCTGCACTACAGCACGAAGCAATGCTTCCTCCCGCCACTTTGTCAGTCTGACAATCTTGTTCACTAGAAAACCTCCCTGAACCGCCTTTCATAGTATAAAGACACCTAAGAGAGGTGTTCTGCAACAGCGAATCTGAATCAATTACGGCTATCGTAATCTGCTGACAGGCTATCATGCAGAAGGCTTAACCTGGAACACTAGGTAATCCCGGTGGGATAGTCAGTAAGTGACAGCATGCGAATACTGGGAAGCTGTTTCAAGCAGTACCCCGCTTTCGCTATAAGCCTTTGCAGTAACGCATACGCGATATGTTCCACGAGTTATATAGAAGGCACGTTCCAAATTAACCCCCGGGAATCCAGGCCCCTTATCACACCAAGTAGTGACTTCTGCCCAACCACTCCCGCTAGACTTCTGCAGCTCAATTGTCATCTCTACAGTTTGCGAAGAGCTGTAAAGCCTGGCCAAACCGGAACAGAGTGCACGACCATTCGTGTCAATAGAAAAACCCGGAACAAGAACAGAGATATGGGTGAATTGAGGACTAACTTCCCCAGGTAAAGCCGGACTGCTCAACGGACCAGCATGGACAGCTGGACAACGGGATATTAGACTAACAGTTTTATTCACGGTATCCCCCCTAATTCTATGAGTTGCGTTTTCCCGTCCCGCAGGTAACGGTGGCCGCAGATTTATTCTGGCAAAGGACACTAAGTTTGTCGTCGCACTAGTTGAGCGCAACCGCTGCCATATCTGGTTCCTCAACACCAGACGCAACAGGCGGCTGCTGGCTTATATGACAAATATGTGCCAGCTTGCCAATAGCCAGATTTCGGCCTTAGTTAAGCGGTACGGAGGTTTATTAAAAATCTGCCTTTCTCACGACTAAAGCACCAATGCTATAACAGGCACATATAACCAGTAATATGTACAACAGCGAACCACCGAAGGTTATTGATTCACAAGAACCACTAGTGGACATAAAATGGACGCCGTAGAACAGCCTAGGTATCAAATCTAGCCTAAAGAAAAAACGGTTACTTTGCCAGAAATGCGATAAGAAAATCCACGCCGTGGGAATTAAGGCCACTACGTAACTTTTGCGAATCACCAATGACAGCGTTACTGGAATAAGCGCAAAGGCACCAGCTGCAAAAGCAGAGTACAGTACAAACTGCGTAATTAGCCAAATGGGATTGGCGTCAGATGGAAACACAAGAGGAGGCAAGCCTTGCGAGTAATAAGACTGACCACAGGCAAATTGGCTTAAGGTAGGTTCATATGGCAAGCAAACACTAGAAATTAGCAACAAGACGAGCGTGCCTACAAAGAAATAGAAAACGCTTGCAGTAAAAAGACTCACTACTTTCACCGTCCACCACTTTACCCGTCCGGAACTACGGGGCAGGGTGAGCCAAGCCCAGTTACCCATAATATCGTCAAGCACAGTATCTGCTGTCAGGAAAACGAACAGCAGCAATATGATGAAGCGAAAGAAGAGCCAACTGCCTAACGAACCCAAAACGCCGTCCCATATATTTACACTCACTTGCATGCAAGATAGAACTCCCCCGATATTCATAACGGCGACTAAGGCAAAAGCCAGCGGTACTGCGAGCCAACGCCTACGGCCGACTAATTTGACTGTGTCAACCCACCAGAGCCCTATCATCGGTAAACACCGTCCTCTAGCTGAGAGCACTCCAAGAAGAAAGTTTCCAAATTAATGGGGACACGCCTTATGCTCTCTATAGCAATGCCAACAGTCGTCAATAGTTCAACTATCTCAGACACTCGCTGCCCGCTGGACAGCATTCCACTTGGAAAGCTATGAGCGCCAGAAGTAGCAGTTAACTGCAGTTGCCTTTCACTCGCCCAATGAGCTAAACGCTCCCAATCGGCA
>CALNBW010000150.1 GCA_937874815.1 uncultured Bacillota bacterium
GGAACAGCTTGGTTTCAACTACATTATCAACTCCCAGTCTCTGTGGGGCGACTATGATACTGCCGGGCGTTTGGCCATTTGCGAATTGGTGCGGCCTAAGAACGCGCCCTTTGTGACGGTAGTGCCCTATCTGTGGGATGGACAGACTAAAGAGCTGCAGGTGGAAATGGACGCGAGCGGTGAGGAAAATTGATGGACATGAACACGATATTGCAGCACGCCATAGAGTATTTCTCAGCCCCAGCCTTTGCACGCCTGGTCAAGGCCATGAGCCAACGCTACCGTAACCTTGGTAGGATCGGAGGGAGTGTTCGGCTGGAAAAATTGACTAATGCCGAACGAGAAGCTCTGGCCGGTGTCTTGGGAAGCGACCTTAGCGGTAAGGACCAGATTACAATCCGGCTAGCCGACTTCCAAGCGGCACTAGAAAAGACGCGCTTTGCGGGGGCAGACCTAGTTGAGATCTTACAGGGAGTGACAGGGCACAGGCTAATCACCCGAGCGGACGAGCAACAGGAGTTGGCTAAGCGCAGAGACGCTTGCTTCGCTCGGCTGTCAGAGCGGCATAGCGATCCACTTTGCCAATCGTGGCTGGAACAGGTGTGGGAGAAGGCGCCGGCTGCGCGCAGCATTCACAGGGCTTTCCTGGATGACCCGCAAGGGTTAGAGGCGGAACTGGATGACGTGCTGCGCGCGCTGGCCCACTTGCCGGCCCGCGCGGGTGTTGTCAAGCGGCTGCCGGTATGGGCAGCGGAGATAACGGGTGATCCCCATGCTTTTGACGCCCGCACCAACAGGGGCAAGTACTTGCTACAGGCACTACAGTTTCACGGCACAAGCCCTAGCACTAGTGCGTCCAGCACCGAAGCCCAGACCGAGCTACTAGAGAGTTTTGGTCTTGTCCGCGATGACATTCTTAACTTCGTCACTTGCACTGGCTTACTTGCTACAGACGACAAAGGCCGACAGCCAAAGTTCTGGCAAGCCGCTGCGCGAGATAGTGCTGTATTAAACTTGCCTGTTCGTGAGTTGTCCAAAGTGCAGCGCATCTATCCGGCGTGGGGGGCGAAGCACGTGTTTGTGGTGGAGAATTCCGGGGTATTCTCCGATCTGCTGGATAACCTGCCCGTCCAATCGCCACCACTTATTTGCACCCATGGGCAGTTCAAGCTAGCCAGCTATCTACTTCTTGATAAACTGATGGCAGAGGGCTTGACCATCTGGTATTCCGGTGACCATGACCCCGAAGGGATACTCATGGCCCAGAGCCTACATGACCGCTACCCAAAGCATCTCAAGCCCTGGCGCTTTTGCCAAGACGATTACGCCCTAACCATCTCCGATACCGATCTTTCAGAGCGCCGTCTCAAGCAACTGGATAACGTTACGGCTAGTGAACTACAGGATATCGTCGCTGCAGTGAGGCTAAACGGCAAGGCCGGGTATCAAGAAAAACTGCTGCCCAGCCTACTACAAGACATCCTCCAACCACAGAAACTCGTTGACACTCAAACTGGCGTTCGTTAAGATGGGAGTGGAAGACGAAGGGTGGGTGTTAATGGATGAGTGTGGAGACTGTTTTGACAGAGATCATGGCCAACCCCCGTTTTGGGAGAAACGTGACCTTTAGGCACACCATACCAGCTAAGGCGGGGGTTTATGAACCAATCCCGGATTTTCTACCTGCCGAGCTTAGTAACTTGCTGCGCGATAAGGGGATTGATAAACTCTACAGCCATCAGGCCGCCTCTTTAGCTGCCGTAGAAAACGGCCAAGACATAGTGGTGGTTACTCCTACTGCCTCTGGCAAAACCCTCTGTTATAATTTGCCGGTGATTAAGGCTCTTCTAGAAAACGAAGCAGCCCGAGCCCTTTATCTTTTCCCCACTAAAGCTTTAGCCCAGGATCAAGTGGCTGAATTAATGCTCTGGAGTGACCAGTTGGGCGGGAAAATCAAAACCTACACCTACGATGGAGACACCCCGGGGGACGCCCGCATCGCCATTCGTTCAGCCGGCAGTATAGTGGTTACCAACCCAGATATGCTGCACTCCGGCATCCTGCCCCACCATACCAAGTGGCTAAGACTGTTTGAGAACCTGAAGTATGTAGTCATCGATGAATTACATACGTATCGGGGCGTCTTTGGCTCCCACGTGGCTAATGTGTTAAGGCGTCTGCAGCGAATTTGCCGCTTCTATGGTGCCAACCCTCAGTTTATCTGCACTTCTGCTACTATTGCCAATCCGGGAGAACATGGC
>CALNBW010000151.1 GCA_937874815.1 uncultured Bacillota bacterium
GGCTTTCCGCTTGGCGGGGTCGGTTTCCCTTCGCCCTTCCTCCAGCAACTTATCAACCTGAACGTTGCTGTAACACCAGTCATTAAACCCGTTGGCAATGGCCGTGCTATGCCAGTAGTTGAACTGATCCGGGTCTGGGCCGGGGGTCATAGATAGCATCATGGCATCATATTCCCGGTTATCTAGCCGATCGTTCATCACTGACCAATCGAGGAACTCCAGTTTCAGCTCGATACCAACATCCTTAAGCCATTTCTGAATAAGGACAGCCTGGTTGCGCATCACTTCATCACCGGTTGCCAGAATGACACTGAAACTAAAAGTCTGCCCGTCCTTGGTTAAGAGATCGCCATTACCTGCTTGCCAACCTGCTTGCGCTAATAGCTCTTTTGCCTTCTCCGGATCATAGCCATATTGCTTGACCTCGGGATTAAACCAAGCCTCGTTGCTGGGGGCGATGGGGCCAGTGGCTACGGTAGCAGCCCCCTTACGCACGTCTTGCACAATCGATTCACTGTCAATAGCATAGGCCAAGGCTTGACGCACACGCTTATCGGCAAAGAGGGGATTGCGATTGTTCTGACCAAAATAGGCAAAAGCTAAGCTCTGCACTGAAAGGCCTTGAATTTTACCACTTTGCAGAACCTTGGCCTGATCCTCAGCCGTCAGCCCACTAGCGAAGTGCACTTCGCCTTTCTCCAGAGCCATGGCGCGCACTGAGGCCTCAGGAATTGGCTTGAAAATAACCTTTTCTAGGGCTGGCTTACCACCCCAATAGTTAGGATTAGCCTTAAGTGTGACATGGTCGTCAGGCACCCACTCTACCAGCATGAAGGGGCCAGTGCCGAGAGCCTTGTTATTGTAATCGTCAAGCCCCACCTCAGGCACATGATGTTTGGCCATGATGCCGATCTGGCTCATCTTATCTAAGAAAGGCCCGTGCGGTTCACTTAAATGGAAAACAACCGTTAGAGGATCTGGCGTTTCAATGCTGTCAATCACTTGGAAGTTAGCCCGCCGCACGGATTTGGTAGCTGGATCGAGCAATGTTTCATACGTATACTTGACGTCGGCCGCTGTAAACGGCTCGCCATCATGCCACTTAACATCAGGACGCAGCTTGAATGTCCAGCTCAAGCCACTCGGATCCATACTCCACTCTATGGCCAGCATCGGCTTTACTTCGTCATAAGTATCTTCATACTTAACCAACGGCTCGTGAATCTGCGTACTTACCGTAGTCGATACAACGTTAGTTAGTTTTACTGGCAGCAAGTTAACAATGTCAGCGTCTAATGCATACACAAAGGTATCCTGGGGCTTGGCTCCGCTAGAACAACCGGTAAGCAATAGACTAAATGCGATGAGTAATAATGCTAATTTTTTCATACTATGTTCCTCCCCCATCTAGCATCACCCGCTGGGAGCTATGCTTAAGCTCCTCTCACTTAGGTTCAGCGAATACGACTAAGCATAAATATACAGCAGTAAGACTAATTATGCAACCCCTAATTTCAGCTTGGCAAGAAACTTTTACCCCCAGCATAGAAATGTAGCGAAGGAGGGGTGCCTTTTGCCAAGTTTCAACTGGGGGTTAACATTTCTTCTGATTCTAGCCTTTGTATCCTACTACGCTACGCCTTTGGAGCCAAGTTTGGCCTGCGATAATCTACATGAAGTAAACCGTTTACTGCAGCTGTGTCAACAGCAGGCTACCGCGCAATACCAGGCGGCCGCAGCGCAATATCAAACGGAAGTGTTTACACTGATTGCTAACCGCTTAAGCGAATATCGGCTGCATAATGCGGGCTACGGAGAAATCGGTATCTATGTAGAAGAAATAGCTAGTGGCTTTAGTTATGGCTATAATGCCGACCGGTTAGAGTTACGGGCAAATGGCAAATATTTCGGCTATTTCCATACTGCTTCCGTAGCGAAGCTGTTAATTGCCTATGCTTTCTACTATCTGGACGACCTGGGGCAGGTGGACATTTGGGAAGTGCACACCGACCCGGTAGTGGGCCAGCGCCAACAGTGGCAACCGCTGATTCATCGCATGCTGACCCATTCCGTGAATCTGCACCATAACATCATGCTGCGCTACCTCGGCTCCAGTTTGGCTACGGCGACGTTGCAGGAACTAGGGCTAGCCAACAGCACCCTCAGCCGCGAGTTAGCGCCGGCCCCCGGCACCTCAGACGCTACCTGCCTGGAGCGTTATGGCACGTTGGACGCCCCCCGCACCACGCCAGCCGACCTGGGCAAGTTATTAGCGAGCCTAGCTCGCGGCAACGTGCTCTCACCAGAAAACAACGCACTCTTTCTGGACGCCCTCACTCACACCATCTACAATAGTCGCATACCACAAGCCCTAAATTTCACAGTACCTATTGCCCACAAAACTGGTACGAAAGATTATGTTTATAACGATGCGGCGCTGGTGCTACTTCCCGGCAATGAATTTGTGTTAGTCCTCTTGACTCGAGGAGCGCCCAGCCGCATTCAGACGCTGATGCGCTCCATCGCTCGCGATATGTATGCATTGCACTGCGCCCGGCGTGATAATGGCACCCTGGAGGAAATACAACGGCTTGCTGATCTAGCCATGAAAAACCCTTGGCTCGTAATGGCTGGGGAGCAAAAATAAAAGGCAAAAAGCTGGCAGGAATAAACCTGCCAGCTTTTGCTAAAACCTGCTACCGCGATTTTTTCTTGGTAGACTTGTTGTTCCCCGTATTGTTGGTGGGGCTAGACCAGCTGCTATTGCCAGTTGCTCCGGTTGAAGCCGTGGAACCAGCTGACCTACCCGAGCCGAAAGTAGATTGACTGAGCGGGCTAGTCATGTCAGTCATTGAAGCCGCTCCAGTCATACCACCGGCGCTAGTTAGGCCAGTCGTGTTATACTGGTTGCCTCCAGCCCCGCCACCACTAGGGGCACTGCTGGAAATCTTATAGGTGGGTTCTTCCTGTTCCATATAGTTGACGCGACTAGATAGCTGCTGGGTAATCTGCGCCAACTGTTGGCGGCACTGATTGTACATTTGCTTTACCTGCTGGTCATCGGTGTCCAAAGCAAATGTCTCAAACTGCCCTTCCAAACTGCGCAACGAGGCTAAGGCCTGATGCACTTTTGTGCCAACCGTCATACTGCATCACCCTCCTTATTAGATTCCAAACCTATTATTCGCCCCGTGGTGACGCATTATGAAGCCAATAACTGCCCATTACGCTATTTCGCCTGTGCATCTGCAAGATTGTATAAGTCGCCCTTTATTAGACGCTCGGCACGCTCGGCCATTCGTTTGTCGCCGTCCAGCGCATCCTGCAAAAACTCGGGATTCTCAAGCAAAAATCGGCGCATACTGGCATAAGGATCAGCCAAGTAACTGGTAACCAACGCGTGTTGTTCCTGTGAAAGATAGCCCTGGGTCGCAGCCATAGCAAATAGGTCGGCGTCCATGCGCACTAAAGCCGCAAACGGCACCTGTGCAGCAGCCAAAGCAGTGGCACCGCCCTGACAGCGGTCTACAATGGTAAGCGTGGCCTGCATCCTAGCTCCCAGCTGGGCCAGCGCCGGTATCCAGGCTCGCAGGTAACTAGATGCTTCAGTAACTAAATCGGAAATATGTAACACCTTCGCCCCTGGCAACTGGGTACAATAAGCGATGTTCTCACCGTCAATAAGAGTAATCTTTTGGTCTTTAAAAATAGCTAGATGCGGCTTACCTAACAATTCGGCTGGCAGAACGGAGAAAAACCAATCGCGCCGCTCCCCACCCGAAATACAATCTATCGTATCCAAGTCATAATTAGTTTGCACCCGATGGACCAAGAAATCGGTCACTTGCTTGAATATAGGATTCTTTGCGTATTGTTGCCGCAAAAAATCGCGTACTTTGAGGGTGCAAGCCAGCGGCTCCTGACGAGTCGCATCAATAAGGGCTAAAAGCTCGTTTGCTGACTGCTCGCTACCGATAAGGAAATGCGTGTTGACGTAATAGGGACCAATTAAGCCAGAAGTGTACCAAAAAGGCTGCCCCGCCGGTGAAACTCGGATTGCACCAGTCGCAAACAGCCAATCTATGATTTTCGCTTGGTTCATGCTTCTCCTCCTACGATCTAATCGATAACTTCCCGCAGCCTAGCCATACTAGGAATAAACACCTGGTTGCGCTCCACCGTCACTAGGCCTTGCTGCCGCAATTCGCCCAACATCCGGGTCAGCGTTTCGCGCGAGGTGCCTGCTAATTGGGCCATTTCTTCGCGGGTGAGGCGCAACCTAAGCTGTATAGAACCACAGGGGAGCCGCACTCCCTCGCTTTCAGCCAATTCGAATATCAGTTGCGCCACGCGAGTAAAAACATCCTTCAGAGCTAAATCCTGTAGCTGGCGTTGCGCCATCTTGAGGCGTTTTGCTAGCAGCTGCAACAGACTAATCGCTAGATCAGCCTCTTCATGCAAAAGCGCATAGAGGTCCTCATTGCGTAGCACTCCCACTTGGCAATCATCCATCGCTTGCGCTGATGCCGGGTAAGGCCCGCCCTCAAAGAGGACTACCTCACCAAAAACATGGCCCGGCTCCATAACTTTGATAATTTTCTCACGCCCATCGGGGGCCATTACAGCAACCTTAACACGGCCAGTGACTACGAAAAACACCGCGTCGCCTGCTTGCCCCTGGGTAAACACAAAATCACCGGAACTATAGCTACGTAATGCAACTAGGTCATACAACAGCTGTAGCTGCCCCTGGGACAAATCCTGAAACACGCTCACCTGTTTCAAGTTGCTGGGTGTAAGTGCCACGCTAATCCCCCCTCCCCCCACCGCCTACAGAAGGCCGAAGCTAAAGCGCTTGGGCCCGTTGTTGCAGTTCGATACCCTTCAGCAAGTTCTTATAAAGTAACACGGTGGTTACTGAGCCTACACCCCCAGGAACTGGGGTAATGTAGCCAGCCACTTCACTTACCGCTGCGAAATCGACGTCGCCAACGATGCCCTCAGGCGTTTCGTTGATGGCCACGTCAATGACAACCGCGCCAGGCTTGATCATATCGGCAGTGATCATGCCGGGGCGACCAACGGCGGAGATCACGATGTCGGCGTTTCTGGTATGGGCAGCCAAATCGCGCGTGCGCGAGTGAGTTGTCGTTACCGTGGCTCTCGGCCCTAGCAGCATAGGCAGGAGCGGCTTGCCCACAGTGGCACCCCATCCGACGATGACTGCTTCTTGACCCCGTATCGGCACCTCATAGCGCTTAAGCATTTCCATACAGGCTAATGGTGTCGCCGGGAACAAACCGTCTAGCTCCAGTGCCAAATATCCCTGATTCAAGGGGTTAACGCCATCAACGTCCTTCAAAGGGTTGACTGCTGCCAAAATTTTGTCTTTGCCCATGCCCTTGGGCAAGGGCAGTTCAACCATAATACCATGCACGGCACTGTCATTGTTCAATTCAGCTAATAGGGTGAGCACTTCGTCTTCTGAAGCTGTTTCCGGCAGGCGATGCCAAACAAAATCGACTCCGATACGTTTGCTAATTCGTTCTTTAGCTTGCGCATAATAAACTGAGGCGGGGTCCTCTCCCACCAAGATCACGTCCAGGCGCGGTGCGATCCCGCGCTCACGCAAAACAGCCACGTCAGCCTTGAGTTCTTCGCGTATTTCGGCTGCTATTTTCTTACCATCCATAATTGTTGCTGCCATTAAATAACACCTCCATGTTGCTATTGATTATGCTACCTATTATAACCTGTTTCAGCGCCCTGGGTAAGCTTTGGCACTAGGAAGTAACCATGATGCGCCCGTAGGGTTGCTGCTCGGTCACTGTGGCTACAACCTGAGCCTCTACTCCGGCGGCCTGCAATGCCTCCAGGACCTGGGCGGCCTGAGCGGCAGGTATTGCTACCAGTAGCCCTCCTGAAGTCTGGGGATCAAATGCTATATCCTGATAGGCCAGCGGGACACCCTCTGCAAACTGGATGTGTTCTTGGAAGAACTCGCGGTTACGGTAGGCACCTGCTGGTACTAACCCCATTTCAGCCGCCGCCAGCGTACCCGGCAATAATGGTAAAGCCCGGGCCCGTATCGTGACGCTAATAGGGTCTGCCTGTATCATCTCTGCCAGATGCCCGAGAAAGCCAAATCCTGTTACATCAGTGCAAGCATGTACAGTCGCGTGTTGACGCAGAACTTGGGCGGCTGCCTTGTTGAGGGTACACATGGCATGAACAGCGGCCGCTTCCTGCTCTGGGTCTAGCATGCCCGCCTTTAGGGCTGTAGCGAGAATGCCCGTTCCTAGTGGTTTGGTGAGCAGCAGCACATCCCCCGCTTGTGCCCCGGTGTTAGTCCATAGACCAGAGGGATGGATAATGCCTGTTACCGCCATGCCGAACTTCGGCTCTGGATTTTCCACTGTATGCCCACCGAGCAATATGGCCCCAGCCTCCAACAGCTTGTCGGCCCCGCCACGTATAATCTCACCCATTTCTGCGGGCGTTAAGCAGGTAGGAAAGCAGGCGATGTTGAGGGCGGTGAATGGTTCAGCCCCCATAGCATAAATATCACTCAAAGAATTTGCTGCCGCAATTTGGCCGAACAGATAGCAGTCATCCACAATAGGCGAAAAGAAATCAACCGTTTGCACCAGGGCGCGCTCGCTATCGATGAGAATCACCCCAGCATCATCGCTCGTTTCCGGGCCCACCAAGACCCGCGGGTCAACCACTTTGGGCAAGCAACTGAGCACAGCATCTAGGGCTCCCGGCCCTAATTTTGATGCTCAGCCAGATGTTGATGACATCTGGGTCAAGCGTGGTCTAGTCAAGAATCTCCCCTCCTCTGTCAGTCGCTCCCTGCCGCCGTAAGAATCTTTGCAGTTCGTCCGCGGCTACAGTGCGGAAGCGGTTCGGATTGGTAACAATATCAAAGCCGCGTTTCATCGATAACCCGGTAACTCGTGCCGTAGCCAACTGCCCGAGGGCCAACCCATTTCTTAGGGCCCATTTAGAGCAAAACGCGTAGCCCATGCCAGCCAAGACGGCACTCAGTACTGAGCTGGTGCTGCCGCCGTTAAACACGCTGTTCAGACTATTAAGCTCTATTCCAATCTCCCGCAGCGCTTTGTCGTAGTTGGCGCGCGTGCCAGAGCCCGGCTCGCGATCAACAAAAGGGTAATCATGGAGCTGCGTCGGCGCTATTTCCTGGCCGGCCCAAGGATGCTCAGCCGGCACAACGAGCAGCAGCTCATCGTTGGCTAAAGGGCTATACTCATACTTAGCATCATCCTGGCGTTGGCCCACAATGCCAAAATCAATGTGCTTATTATCTAGCCAGTTATGGATCTGCTCGCTATCGCCAATTTCCAAGCTGAACTTAACCTGCGGATATAGTTGCAGGAACTGAGCTAAGAGCGGCGGCAATATGTATTCACCCGGGATATTGCTTGCTCCTAGCCGGATAGCACCGCTAACCTCACCAGTCAACTGGCTGAGTAGAATTCGGGTCTGGCGCAAACGTTCAAACACGTCTACGGCAAACTCAGCTAAGGCCAAGCCAGCTGGAGTCAGTTCGCAGGTACGCGCGTCGCGCGCCACTAATTGGGTGCCCACATCTGCTTCTAAGGCCTGAATCTGCAAGCTGATTGCTGGCTGAGTGATACCCTTTTGTCTGGCCGCAGCTGAAAAACTACCCTGCTCTTGCACGGCCAATAGGGTCTCCAGGTAATTCAAATTCATAAAATCGCACCTCCCCCCTATAATCATGGCTTATAATATCACTACGCCGATTATATACCTAGGCCGAAGCGCATGACAATGTCGTCTTCCATTTAATACAGCACAAGGGAAACAGCCTATGTTGAAAATTATTTGATTGCCAATCCTTCACGCCATTATCTGCTATAATAGAGATAATATGCAGCTGATGCAGGAGCCCACTTGCTCGCAGGCAAAGTGACTCAGAGTGGAGGTGAAGAAATTTGCTGGCCAAGGAGTGGAACGACTTCTTGAACCTAATTCCCCGTCTTAGAAAAAGGATGCACGAGACGGCCAAACATAACCGGGATGGCGGGTCTAAGGCGCATTTTACCCCTGCCCAGATGGACACGTTATACACAATCGCTACCCGGCCCGAATGGCGAATGAGTGATCTGTCAGAACGCTTGCAGGTATCGGCAGGTAGCCTGACCACTATGGTTAATCGCTTAATCGAGGCCGGTGTGGTCGACCGTAGCCGTAGTCAGCTAGACCGACGGGTGGTTATGGTCAGGTTAAACGAAGCTGGAGAAGCATTAGTGCGTGCCAATAGGCAACAGTTTATGCTCAATCTGGAGCAGATGACGGCTGATCTATCAACAGAAGATCAGGCGCGTCTGTCGGACGCCATGGGTATCGTCGTCGATATTCTTAGGAAAATAGTTTGAACATCACTGGCGGCTGAAAGGGGCTGCGGGGTGTTGCTGTAAGCACGATTGGAGCCTGCTCCTGTGCTCTAAGCAACACCTCGCAGCCCTAAAACTATTGCCCTACAGCCCCTGCTATCTCTAGAAATACTTCTTACAATGAGGTGAAGAACAATAGCAATAAATATCCCTAACTGCGTATCCATTGTGCCGATTTTTCGTGGGCTGCCACCGCTGGCTCTAGCTGACCTCGGCCAGGCTATGGTACATAAACACTTTCAGCGGGGTGAAGTAATCCATATGGCCGGCGACCCGGTGAGCGAACTACTGGTATTAGCATCCGGGCAACTAAGAATTGTACATACCCACCCTTCCGGACGGGAGCAGGTGGTCCGTATTATTGAACCAGGCGAGTTGATTGGCGAGCTCGGCCTGCTAGCACCAGCGAACTATGAAGGCGAGCTGGTAGCTAGCGTGAACTCGGATGCGTGTGTTTTGCCCCGTGACGCAGTGCAGGCTGTCATGCGCAACTATCCGGATGCTGCTCTGCGCCTAATTGAAGCATTAGCCCAACGACTGGCCACGGCTGAACAGATGATTGGCGACCTCAGCTTGCGCGACGTGGGCCAGCGCTTGGCGGCAGAACTCTGTCGCATGGCACCTTACGGTCGCCCACTCCAGTCCAATCAAATAGAAGTTGAAATCCCTGGCAGTTGGTCAGATTTGGCTGGCAAACTGGGGGCAACGCCGGAGAGTTTAAGCCGACGCCTTAAGAGCCTAGCCGATGCCGGCGTTATTCAAAGGGCAGAGGGAGCCCGCACTCTAGTAATTCTGGACCTAGACGAACTGAAAATAATGGCTGGAATTTAAAATGTCTTGACGTACGTCAAGGAACGCAGTGAGCAAAGCGTGGCATGATATAACCAATGAAGCGACTCACTAGTCGCCAACAGAAAGCGACTTACTAGTCGCCAAGGAGCGGCTGGTAAGCCACTAAATGAAAGGGGTTAGAACAATCATGACCAAAGAAATGCTGATGCTCGCTAATCTTAACTGCCCTAGCTGTGCAGCAAAACTGGAGAAGGCTGCACAATCTCTACCTGGCATGAAATCGGCGCGCGTAATTTTCGGTGCCGGTAGCATGAATGTAGAGTACGACCCGGACGTGCTTAGTCAAGACAGAATTCGCGCCCTGTGCAAGCAAATGGGCGTCGATGTAGCCGCTGTCGTGCCCGGTCCGAGCTCGGACGCCTAGACAGGTAAGGGGGCCTTGCCATGTCTAAGATGACTGATTGGTTCGCGCGTCACCGTGAGCAGCTAGTGATTGTAACCTCTGGTAGCCTCATCGTCGCGGCATGGCTATTACGCCCCCTTGGTGCTGCTTTTCATTTCTGGGCGATGACTCTAGCTGCAGTAATTGCCGGCTATAGCGTCGCCAAAGAGGCTATCGGGCGCCTAGCCGCCCGGCAATTTAGTATTTCCCTGCTGGTGACAATCGCCGCCGTCGGCGCTATTATCATCGGAGAAGTCTGGGAGGCAGCAGCCGTAACTTGGCTCTACGTCTTTGGAGGCTTCCTAGAGGGGTTAACCCTGGCCCGAACCCGCTCAGCCCTGCGCGGTTTGGTTGACCTCATGCCCCGCATTGCGAAGGTCAAGCGGGGCGAAGAACTCATAACCATATCCGCCTATGAAGTGAAAGCCGGCGACGTCGTAGTTGTATTGCCGGGCGAGTCCATCCCAGTTGATGGCAAGGTTGTCGCTGGCCGCGCCTCAGTTGACACTTCGTCCTTGACGGGAGAACCGATCCCGGCCGAAGTGGCTAGCGATGATATAGTGCTCAGCGGCACCATCTGCCAAAGGGGTTATCTAGAAATTGTGGCAGAGCGCGTCGGTGTTGACACCACTTTCAGCCAACTAGTATACCTGGTTGCTGAGGCGCAGGAGCAAAAGCCCAAGGTGCAACGCACTCTCGACGCCTTTGCCCAATGGTACACTCCCGCTGTAATTATTGCCGCCGCCCTCGTCTATCTCTGGAGCAAAAACGTACACTTAGCCCTCACCTTTCTGGTAATCGGGTGCCCAGGTGCCCTTGTGGTGGCTGCCCCAGTAGCTGTAGTAGCGGGGCTGGGCAATTCAGCCAAACGAGGCATCTTGATCAAAGGTGGAGAGCGCCTAGAACGCATAGCTAGGGCCGACGTAGTCGCTTTCGACAAGACTGGAACCTTAACCCGGGGGCAGCCTCAGGTAGCAACCGTGATTGGCTTTGAACTGGAGGAAAAACGCGTGCTGGCCTTAGCTGCTGCCGCGGAACTGCGCTCCGAGCACCACTTAGCTGCCGCTATCCTAGGTGCGGCTGAACAGCGCCAAGTGGAACCAGCTCCAGCCGAGGACTGGGCCATCGAAGCCGGATTAGGCGTAGTTGCCCATGGCTCCGATGGAGAAATCTTGGTTGGTAACCGCCGCCTACTACTGTCGCGCGGTGGTGACCTGACTACGGAACAGGCAGCCTTGATGGCGAAACGGGAAGCAATGGGTGAAACAGTAGCTATTGTCGCTCTAAACGGCCAAGCCATTGGCCTGATTGGTATCACCGATCCCATTAAGCCGGACGCCTTTGGGCTAGTTCAGGCCCTCAAACGCACCGGCATCAAAACGACTGTGATGCTCACTGGCGATAATCCCCGGGCGGCACAGCTGGTTGCTGACGAACTTGGTATCGACGAGGTACGTGCTGGCCTGTTACCCGAGCAAAAAGTAGAAGCCATACGGGAGCTGCAGCGAGCTGGGCACGTGGTCGCTATGGTTGGCGACGGCATCAACGATGCCCCAGCCCTTGCTACTGCCGATGTCAGTATCGCAATGGGTAGCTCCGGGACGCGGGTGGCCATGGAGGCTTCAGATATCGCCCTGATGGGCGACCGCATCGGGCAAGTACCGGTAGCAATCGGCATTAGCCGTCGCATCCTAGGTGTGGTGCGCCAGAACGTCGTCTTCGCCGTAGCAACCGTATTGCTACTTCTGGCTGGGGTGGTGCTACAAGTCGTACATCTCGGCAGTGGCATGGCCATCCACGAAGCCAGCGTACTCCTGGTCACCCTAAATGGCATGCGGCTGATGCGTACACCAAGTATTTAGGGGGCGCTGTTGCATCTAAGAAGGGGCCGATGGGGCTCTGCGTAGGCATAGTTGGCGTCAGCCAGTGCCAAGCAGAACCCCTTGGCCCCAAACGGCTTCTCTTCCTGCCGAACGAGCAATATAAAAAGCCGTACCTTGGTATAACATAGCACGCTAGATTGACCCTCTGCATAAAACATAGTAGTGAGTAAAGCGCCAGCTATTTAAAACTCACGGGGGAGGTGGGGAATATGCAACACGCTGTACTTACCCTGGGGGAATTCTCTACTGCTAGCCGCTTCTTTCGCTCCGTCAGTCAAGTGCCAGCGCAAGCGACCGGCTTTATCACTATGGGCCAGGCAGTAGCTGAACTAAAACTGGTTGCGAGTAACTTAAGGCAACTTGTACCGATTGCAGAAGCAGAAAGGCCCTACATCGCCGGTGTAGCCAGTTTGGCCACCTACTATGTCTGGTTTGCTGGGCAGAAAATCGAACCCGCCTATCTAGGTGCTTTTGACGTACCCCTGTTTGGCCAAGGAGAATTATATGCTATCTTTGACCCTCGCAATGTAAACGATTGTGGCAAAGCACTTTCTGAGTATACCTGGTTATTGGTTACTGCCGGGAGCGAACAGGAGCTAGGCACGTGGATTGAGGATGCTAGTACTGCAGTTCTCTATGGCATCATGCCAGACGCTGCCGGCCGCCTAGCCCACGCAATGTCTCATTGGGAATTGTTTGAGCAGCAGAAGGATAGCTATAGAGGAATCTATGAAGAGGATGACCCAGAATTTGATCTATTTGAGGACGATAACGAGCTGCGCATAATTGAAGAGTAACGGATAGAAGGGCTGCGGGGGTGCTCAAAACAAACACCCCGCAGCCCTCCCTGTTGGCAAATCTAGATCTCGAAACGGCGTAAGTTGGCCCGCAATTCCGCGGCCTGCTCGGCCATAGTGCGAGCCAGCGCAGCCAATTCTTGCATTGCTGCCGTCTGCTCTTCTGTCGAAGCCGAAACCTCTTCCGTGCCCGCTGCAGTCTGCTGCACTATAGCAGCAATATTGCTGATGCGCTCCCCCACGATTCCGGCTTGCTTATTGAGTTCTTGGGTTGAAGCTACCGTCTCCCGAACCACCCCTCCGACCCCTTCTACAGCTTTAGCAATATCTTGGAAGCTAGTGGCGCTCTCATCGGTTGCTTGCTGCTGCTCAACCACAATTTGATCAGCCCGCTCAACCTCAGCCACTGCTTGAGCCACGCTCTTACGCATATCTCCAATCAACACGGTAATCTGCTTAGCGGAATCAGCCGACTGCTCGGCCAGCTTACGCACTTCCTCAGCTACAACGGCAAAGCCCTTGCCCTGCTCGCCTGCGCGGGCCGCTTCGATAGCTGCATTTAGCGCCAACAGGTTGGTCTGGCTCGCAATCTGGGTAATGGTATCGATAATCGCGCCGATATGTTCTGACTTAGTGGCCAGCTCATCGATAGCCTGGCCAACTGCGTCCGAAACAGCCACATTTTCTGCCATCTTATCGTTTTGCTTAGCGACAGATACCAGGCCGCCTTGAACAGCGCCACGGGCTTGCTCAGCATGCTCGGCCAGCTGCTGCATTGCGGTAACCAAGCCGCCTAACCCCTGTACCACAGAATTGACCAGATCGTTGCCTTCTGTCGCTGCTACACTCTGATCGGCCGCGCCGCTGGCTAATTCCTCGACAGTACCTGAAATTTGATCAGCAACTTGCCCAGCCTGCTCTGATGCTGCTGCCATTTCCTGCGCTGAATCAGCCACATTATCTGCTAAAGCGAGGGCTTGAGTAACGAGCTGTTTCATGGAACCAACCATTTCGTTAAAGCTAGCCCCCAGCTGCCCAATCTCATCGACGCCCTGTATATCTAGCACTTCTTTGAGATTACCTGCCGCCACTAGTCGGCCATGCTGGGCCATCTTCACTAACGGCGCCACCAGCCTCCCGGCAATAACAACAATGGCCGCCAAGACCAGTGCAATCGCAATGAATCCAGTAATAGTGATCATCGTTGCCAGATGTACTACCGGTGCCATCATTTCAGAGTGATCGGCCGCTGCCAATAGCGAGCAGCCCAACTCCGGCACTGGGCCGAAGGCACCTCGTCGCTTGACTCCCTGATATGTATATTCCGCTACACCTTGCTCGCCAGCCATCATGCGGCGGGCAACAGCCGCTAGGGTCGACTCTTCAGCGTCAACTAGGTTGGTCTGCAAGACCATACCTGCGTCTGGATGCGCCACTACTAGACCGGTGCTATCGGTCATTAGTACATAACCCTTCTCGCCAATCTTCACTTGGTTCGCCAACTCGGTCAGGCGCGACAGGGTGATTGTGCCTGCCATTAACCCCTGAACTTGGCCAGCTGAGTTATGGATGGGCGCGGCAATTACAATGATTGCATCGTTCGTTGCGCGCGAGATTATTGGTTGCGAGAGGACTGTCTCGCCCGCCATCACCGGCGCAAAATAGTCGCGATCACCGACATTGCCAACTGTATGCAAGGTCGTGTTGAAATCCCCATTCTTATCTGCGATGAAAAGTATCTCAAAGTCGGCAAAGAGGTTCAGGTTGCGGTCTAAAAAAGGGAAAGCTCGCTGCCAGTTAAGTGATTGCACTTCTGGCAAAGCTGCCAGTAACTCAATCTGGGCAGTCCATTTATCTAGGGTAGCGCCAATCGTTTGCTGCAACCCGGCCACTGCCGCAGTGTTTGCCTCGTCAATCTTGGTTACTAGTGTACTCTGCGCTAAATTATAGCTAATTCCAGCTAATGCAACTACCATGATGCAAATTGCAGCTGCTATTGGGGTTAAGAGACGCCACTTAATGCTTCGCATAGCTACCTTCTCCTTTATTAGACTATATATGGCTGTTAGGTACAGGTAACGCCAAGGGCGCCACCAATAGCCTCAATAAGCCATGATTCGACAAAGGATTAGCAAACCCTGCTAAACCGCTATGCATCGCCTTGATAATTTGTGGAATGAGGACAGAAAAGGCGTGGTGCAAAACGTTTCCCAAGAAAACGTATGCGACACGCCCTATCCACCCTAGTTTAGTTTGATATGGCAATAACCACCCGGGTTCTTCTTGAGATACCTTTGATGATATTCTTCTGCATCCCAGAACTTACGCAAGGGCTCTATCTCAGTCACAATTGGCTGCTCATACCGTTCCTGCTCTTCAGCGCGCGACGCGGCAATCACAGGCAGATCAGCTGCCTTTAGATAATAGATGCCAGTGCGATACTGGTTCCCTTTGTCGGGGCCCTGCTGATCCACAAGGGTGGGATCCACTATGCTCCAAAACCGGCCCAATAGCTTCTGTAAAGAGATTTTCTCCGGATCATACTCGATTAAGCAAGCCTCTGCATGCCCCGTATCCTGCCGACAGACTTCCTCATAGGTTGGGTTTTCTGTATGCCCGTTGGCATACCCAACCTTGGTCGACACTACCCCTGGGATGCGCGAGAAGAATTCCTCCACGCCCCAGAAACACCCCCCTGCCAAACAAATTGTTTCCATTCGCTTTTCACTCCTTCTGCACACGGCAATAAACTGCCTGCCTTATGTTTTCCGCCCAGCCTGGGCCTAATCCTGCTTGCACGGTCACTGCCAGCAGCAACTGGCAAATACTCCAGATTTAATGATTAAGATCATTAAATACTACGAGCGGCTACCTTAGAATGAAACCAGATAGAAAAATTCAAGGAGGTACTGAACATGAACAAGATTAGTAAACTAACCGACATCCTGGAGCGGCTGAACAACAACCCTGATGACTCCCCTACTAGAACGGAGGCAAAAGACCTAGTCTCCGAGATCACTCCGCTGGAGCTATCCTTAGCAGAGCAGAAACTGATTGAAGCCGGGCTTGAGCCCGAGCGCCTGCAACACCTTTGCGCCATTCACCTAGAAGTGTTAGAAGGGGAGCTAGCTGGTTTCCGTAGCTCGTTACCAGCAAACCATCCGTTGGCAATCATGATCGCTGAACACGACCGCATCCTAGGCTTCCTAGTGCAGCTGGAACAGCTAAACCGTCGGTTGCAGAAGCTAGGCCAGTTTGACGCAGCTAACCCCGATTTCACCCTGCTGCGAACTATCGCTGAAAACCTAATTGCGGCCGAGAACCACCATCAACGGGAAGAGCAAGCACTCTTTCCAGCTATGGAAGAGCGTGGCGTAACTGGGCCTCCTCACATCATGTGCCTGGAACATGATGCGCTGAGAATACGCAAGCATACCCTCCTAGAACTGGCGGAACGCGTGGCCACTATGGATTACGAGGAGTTCAAAGCGGCGTTAGCTGAAACGGCGGGCTACGTCGTCTTTAACCTACGTGACCATATTTTCAAAGAAAATAACATCCTTTATCCGTCGGCTATCGAAACCATAACCGAGGCCAGCGCTTGGGACGCTATCCAGGCCAAATGCGATGCCATTGGCTACTGCCCCTTTACCCCCGGGCGAGACTAAGACAGACATAACAAGGGGCTGTTTCACTAGCAGTTAGGCAAGAGAGCATAACTAAGAGGGGCTGCGGGGTGTTGTGTTTGGGCCCAACAGCCCCATCACACAAAAGACTGGTGTTATAATGAAATTAGGAGGTGAGCTCGATGTTACGCTGCGATCTTTGCCAACGAGGCTGCCTAGGAACACTGCCCTTGTTTAAGGGGCTACCGGTGGCCGATATCCGTGATATTCAACGCCTAGTTCAGCATAGTACCTATGAGCGGGGCGATATGGTAATTCATGAGCGCGATAAGCTTTTCGGGCTTTATATAGTCGAGTCAGGCCAGGCTAAAGCTTTCACTCAGAACGCTCAAGGCAATGAATACGTATTACGGTTGCTGCAGGCCGGTGACTTTTATGGCGAGCTGGCCCTCGTTGCGCCCACGAATGCTCCCTCATCCCTGCAGGCCCTCACGCCGCTGAAGCTTTGTAGTATCAATGGCCCCGACTTGCGCCAATATCTACTGTCTCATGCGGCGGCCGCCCTTAGTATTCTGGAAGCGGTTGCTACCCGCTTACGCCAGTCGGAGCAACTTACCGAAACGCTAGGTTTGCTCGATAGCAGGCAAAGAGTAGCAGCGTTGCTGCTGCAATTAGCAGAACGACAGGGCCGACAAACGCCAACTGGTATCAGGCTGCAACTCGAGTTGAACCGCACCGAGTTAGCTAACATGGTCGGTTTACGTCAAGAGACCTTCAGCCGCTGCTTGTCCGAGTTCCGCCGTGAGGGATGGGTGACGACAGAGGGGCATCGGATAGTCTATCTTACTAATACTGACGCCTTACGCAACCTCAGGGCTTTATGACCGCTTCCACTCCTCCCTGAGCATGCCAAGCTCGATGATGTCATAAAACTTGCCCTACTAGACGAGATGCCCCTGTTCCTGTAAAATAGTACTATGAGCAATCTTTATCACTACATATATTGACTATGAAAGGGGCTTATGAAATGCAGAAGCAAATTACCATGTTCGGCAGCCATCTGTGACCAGGATGTCCCCCGGTGAAAGAGTTTCTTTCCCAAAATAACGTCGAGTTTTCCTATGTAGAGATCACCGAGAGCATGCGCACTCTGAAGGCCTTCTTGCATTACCGGGACAACCATCCGGCCTTTGTGGAGGTTAAGGAAGCAGGCCGCGTTGGTCTGCCATGCATCGTCATCAATGAGGGCGAGAAGATACTATTTGGTTAGCCAGATCTCGCCGAACTAGAATAAAACAACCCAAAGAGTACGCCACGCGGCGTACTCTTCTGCCTTATACACGCCCACCCCCGAGGACCACCTTGCCTTTAGCGGTCAGTCGATATTTTTGTAGCCTGCTGCTCGGTTTATCAGGCAAGGTCATCTCCATCAAACCTGCAGTCAAAAGTGGCTCCATATTTCGTTTGAAAGAACGTGAATCACTACTCATGCCGATTACGGCAAAGATCTCTTTGCGCGACAAGCTTTTATACTCGAGGGCTTGCAGCACGGCAAGCTGCACGTCGCTTAGATCAACCTGGTGCTTATCTTCGTGCTTATCCTGGTGCTTATCCTGCAAGGCAAGTACGTCTGCAATCGCAGTTAACATAAACTCGATAAACGCGGTAGAATTGCCGGCCCTATCGGACATACCGAGGGCGGCGTAATAATCGCTTTGGCGTTCAAAGATAACCGTCTCGACGGGCAAGCTCAAAAACAGCGAATCCCATTTTGACAAAATAGC
Source organism: uncultured Bacillota bacterium (assembly GCA_937874815.1). Taxonomy (GTDB): domain Bacteria; phylum Bacillota; class UBA994; order UBA5500; family UBA5500; genus UBA5500. The sequence goes on from CALNBW010000151.1 coordinate 17,766, forward strand.
AGTCTGCCACAGCCGCCCTATGCGTCCGTTACCATCCATAAATGGATGAATGAATTCGATCTCATAATGCACTACCGAACTTTTTATCAATGGATGAACCTCAGCAGACTCTGCCCAGCCCAGCAAGTTTTTCATATGACCATGGACCAGCTCAGCTCTTGGCGCAGCGTGAACTAACCTGTCGCCATCATATACACCCACACCTGCTGTGCGGAACGTGCCCGCACTGTCCATAAGCTCGCCCATCATCAATCTGTGGGCTTGGAGGAAGTCCTTTATGCTATACGGATTGAACCCCTCTATCTGCGAATATGCAGCGAAAGCATTCTTAACTTCCAAAATCTCGGTCGGCGAACCAACCACGCGCCTACCATTGATTACGTCTGTCACCTGTTCCAGGGAGAGAGTATTATTCTCGATGGCGAGCGATGAATAGACCGAGCGGATATTGCGGTCTTTGCGGAGTCGCATACTCACATGCGGCGAAATCGTTGGTAGCAGCGCAGAAATATCGGCGATAAGGTTTATTATCTTGTCGCTTATACCATAAGGAGGCTTCTCGAACATCATATCACCCTCATCTTTTTTCCCTGGAGCAGGTTTCGTCGGTCTTAGCCGCGAATCCCCTTCTGATTACTTTAGCATATTTTGGTTAGCATTAAAACCATTACCCCTGCTTTTATTAGCGGATAGCATCGCCCCTGCCCACTGATAACAGGTATCTAGTTGAGCTGCCGTAATCAAATCGCTGTGGTGCTCAAACATCACAATAGCAGCTTCTATGCGGGAAAGCGCTCGCAGATAGGCAGCGTTATCCCCCCAGCCGGCGCTAGGATGCAGGTCCGGCAAAATAGGATGCCGTTTCCAGCATGAAAATCCTTGACTAAAGGGAAATGCACACCTAAGACCCATTGCTGCTCCCGCACATAGTTGGCCAAAGCTTCCGCTTCCTCAAGGCTACTCAAATGACTAGCCTCAATACCAGCAAAACCTGGTCTCGTCTCTTTCGCAATCCGCGCCGGCTGAAAACTCCCATACACCCCAGTCATAAACCTTGGCCGCATAGACATCCCCCTTTGGGCATTTACTTACTACAAGTCGACAAGAAAGCAACCTCTAACTTGCCCGCTAGGGAAAGAAAAGATCATATCCGTCCTTTCCCCCTAACTCATTAGTAAATGGGATATGATTAGCATGTAATCATAATTTTACTAAGGTGGTCTGCTAAACAAATGGGCATCTGTTTCATTCGCATGCGGTAATAAGGGTACAGAGCAAAGAGCTGGCGAGTTAATTCCCGTGCAGTTATTTGCGCTGTACCTTTTTCATTCACCGATTACGAATGAAAGAGGTGTCTTTTTTATGCCCATAAATCACAAACACAGGGCTACTAAGCATCGGGTAGATACCACCCGTAATGCCCCTGGTCAGCATTTTATTACTAACAAGCGATTGGTCGGACGTATGTTAGAAACCGCGGGTACCACCCCTACCCAGCCACTGGCCATAGACATCGGTGCAGGGTTTGGTGCCTTAACGCTTCCTTTGGCCAGAACTAGAGAACAGGTATGGGCGGTAGAGAATGACCCTCAGTTCGCCGCTAAGCTGCGACGCAGAGCCCAGACCAGGAGCAATATCAATGTAATTGAGCAGGACATTCTCCAAATGCACTTGCCGCGAGTTCCCTTTGATGTGGTTGCCAATATCCCGTTTGCCATTTCTACCGAAATCCTAGGAAAACTAATGGACATACCGACTACGCCATTTCAAAAGGCCGTGCTGATTACTAAGCTGGGTACTGCTAGGCGTCTTACACACAACCGCATTAGCACTGCCCGCCTGTTGTCATGGCGCATATGGTTTGAACTAGAGCTGCTGCAGTCAATATCACCGCAGAGTTTTTCGCCAGCGCCCCAAGTAGCAGCGGCTATCTTGCAGATCAGACGCAAGCAACAACCTATCGTGGCGCCAGGTGAGCACAAGCAGTTCCGGGGGCTAGCAAACCAGATGCTACATGCCCCGCTTGCCCCTCTTGGCGAAGCTTTTAGGTCCATATTCACTCCCAAGCAAATCGGGCTGTTGCTGCGCAACCTCGGCTTGAACAGCGACGCTCCAGTTTCTTCGCTAACTGAGAACCAATGGGCCACGGTTTATCTAACGATGCGACAACATGTCCCGCCGGAACGATGGCCTCGGCGCAGCAGATAGCCAGACTGAAGGGGCTGTCGCTGTAAGGCGAAATTGCTTTCATCAATAACATCATAAGAGAAGCAGTGGTCATGAAAACCGAAGTTAGTGAGCAACGCTATTAAGTCTGATTCAGAGTAGTAGTGGTCATAAACTCTGTATACGTCATGCGAACCATCGTCAGCTTAGAGTCTATTCGGCTAAACGTAACCATAACCCTGCTCGGGTTACAGGGTCTCCTCCCATAGGCAGCTTGAACCGAACAAGGACAGCGTTCATGCTATGGGGAAAGATTGGTTCCTAATCCAGCCAACCGTACTTTCTGCGGCCAAGGAGATGTATTATTGAGGCTAGCCTGGCGCTACAGGATTAACTCATGGAGGTGCTATATGAACCTTTTAGGTTGGAAAGATCTATCTGATTTACCCTTTTGCGTGCTGACGCTACTGGAAGAAGTGCAGCTATCCTGGCTACCCAACCTAGGCCAAAGGCGCGAGCTGGCTATTACGCTACGTGCTAACCCGAATGTTGCCTGGTTCATTCGTCATAAATGCCCGTCACTAACCCATTGGCTGGATGAGCTATTTACCGAGTTTGCACATGAGCGGGCACCCTCGCCTGCAGAATTGCACCAGCTTGAACAAGCTGTGATTTCGAGTATGGAAGATTGGATCGTCTATGTGACTGAACCAGAGGCCTATGATCGGCAGCAATTCAATCAGTGGGATGACCAAGAACTATTAGGATTAACCAATTTTGCTGGCAAGGTGGTGCTCGACATTGGTGCCGGCACTGGTAGCCAGACGTTCAGGGTAGCGCCTCATGCGAGAACGGTATTTGCAGTAGAACCGATTGGCAATCTGCGCAAATTTCTTCGAGAACGCGCCAAGGAACGCGGCCTTGATAATGTCTATGTAGTCGATGGTCTAATCACACGCATCCCCTTCCCCAATGGTTTTGCAGATATCCTGGTAGGAGGGCATGTTTTCGGTGACGAAATGCCGGAAGAACTGGCTGAAATGCGCCGAGTGGTCAGGCCGGGAGGCTTGATCATTCTGTGCCCAGGTAATAACGACAACGACGGGCCAGAGCATCAGTGGCTGCTTAAGCAGGGCTTCGCTTGGAGTCGTTTCCTTGAGCCAGATACGCATTGGGTACGTAAGCACTGGCTGATCAATGCCTAGGGGAATCTCAGTGTAAAATGGGGCTATCGCAAATGGCATGGGGCGGCGGGG
>CALNBW010000152.1 GCA_937874815.1 uncultured Bacillota bacterium
ACCGTGGCCCATCAGGGTGCGGGTAACCGGGATCTGCAAAAACTCCGCTAGCTCCTGCAGTTCAGCACTTGCCTGCGCCTGCAAAACACCGCCGCCAGCGTGAATTACTGGGTTCTCTGCCTGAATTAAAGCCATAGCTATTTCCCTGGCTGTCGCAGGCTCTAGCCCGGGCCTAATGGTAACGCCACTATCCAAATAAGTACGTTCAAAATGGCTGGTATCAATTTCGCGAGAGAACATATCCATAGGTACCGAAATCAGCACTGGCCCAGGACGGCCACCCTCGGCCAAGCGGAAAGCCCGCTCCAGAACCTCAGGCATTGCCTCGGGATGGTCAATCCGCCAAGCACGCTTGACAAAAGGTTTGTAAATGTCATATTGCGAGCCGTCGCAATGCATATTCACTTCCTGGTGCGGATGCTTGCCATAGTAATAACTAGGGACATCGCCCGCGATAACAACCATTGGAATAGAGTCGAAGGCAGCGTTAGCAACACCGGTGGCAGCGTTTGTGAGGCCAGGGCCCAAATGGCAAAGCACCACTCCAGCCTTACGCTTCACCCGCGCGTAACCGTCAGCCGCGGTAGAGGCAATCTGCTCATGCCGAACCGAGATATACCTAATCCGGGAGTCTTTGAGTGCATCCAGCATTGCAATCACGGTATGACCACAGAGTCCGAAAACATGCTCCACGCCTCGCCGCTCAAGATAATCAACTATCTGGTGCGCAAGTAATTTCTTCAAAGCTGTCTCTCCCCTTCCTTATTCATCCATGGTTGGGTCGTAAAAATCACCAAATAACTCGGCTGGTGAAGGCATGTCAGCTGGAATCGGCCGAGAGACCCAGGTAGTATTCATGTAATGCTTGAGACAAATATTCTCCGAAATAATATTCCCGCCCCAGGTTCCGCAGCCTAACGACGAAGTCATTGGCATTCCGTTGGTAGCCGACCCGGCATTACTCTTTGACTGTGGTTGACGCACCATAATCCTGGCAACTGGCGCTGCCATGGCCAAACGATGAATATGCTCATCATCAAATGAGTAGATGCCAACCGAATGCCCCTTACCGCCAACCTCGAATATTCCCCGCATCATGTTCAGAGCATTCTCAAACTCGCCTTCGTATTTATAAACTGCCAACAGCGTAGTCAGTTTTTCCCGGCAGAACATATACTCTTTGCCAATCCCATCCCCCAGCACGAAGATGAATTTGCGGTCGGAGGGAATGGTAAAGCCCGCGCTTTCGGCAAGCTCCTGCGCCGAGATGGCAACGGTGTCTGCCATACGATGACCGTCCTGGTCCCACATGACTTGCCGTAGTAACGCACGTTGCTCTTCATTGGCGAAGTAACCGCCTTCAGTTTCAAGCTGCCTCAGTACTGCGTCGTAGAGCGACTCATGCACTATGATATTGCCATCGGCCGAGCAACCCGAACCGTAATCAGAGGTCTTGGATAACATCGTGTTGTGGCAGGCTTCAATAATATCTGCCGTCTCATCGTAGATCATGGTTGCATTACCTGCACCTGACCCATAGGCCGGTGTACCAGAAGAATAAGCTGCTTTTACCATTTGGGCACCACCAGTAGCAATGACCAAATCAGCCCTCGACATTAGAGCCTCAGTCATGGCGAAAGAAGGTTGGGTAATGCATTGGAGGATATCGGCGGGTGCGCCTTCCTTAATCAGGGCTTCGCGCATGATGCGGACACTCTCATAAGTCGTGCGTTTTGAACGTGGATGGGGAGAGAAAATCACAGCATTACGCGCCTTGATAGCATAAATAGCCTGCCCTCCAGGAGTCAGGTCCGGGTTAGTTGTCGGCACTAACGAAGCGATTATACCAACGGGTTTGGCGTACTTAACGATACCTTTTTCCGGCATCTCTTCAATAACACCAACTGATTTTTGCCGCAGTGCGTCCCGTAAAATGCCGCGTATCTTAAAGCGTTTGTTCTGGCGAGATACTAGGTCTCCCAAACCACTTTCTTCTACACCCATTGCCACCAATCTATCGAACGTCTTCTTGTTAGATATGGCCCAAGCAACCGCTTGGCAAAGACGATCAATACTCTTTTGGTCATAGGCCTCCAGTATTCTTTGAGCACTCTGCGCTCTCTCAAATAGCTCATTCAGTTCCTGCTGTTGTGCCAGCGTCATTTCTTTTGTCATAGTCATACATCCCCTTCGTGTTAAGTTCTTTAGCAGCTAACATGACGCTACTTGGTAAAGGTCGCTTACCTTCCCGGCCTTAAGCACAGCGCCTGGCAGCTCTCGTTCCATGTACTCCTGAAGCAAACGTGCACTACCTATGATGGCATCAAGATCAACCCCTGTCTCAATACCCATCTCGCTACACATATGTAGCAAATCCTCCGTAGCGATGTTGCCGGTAGCACCAGGGGCAAAAGGGCAACCACCCAGCCCGCCTAAGCTAGAATCAAATCTTGTAATGCCAGCCTGCATGGCAGCTAAGACATTGGCCAACCCCATACCCCGCGTATTGTGAAAGTGCAGATTCCATAGGACATCTGGATAGGCATGTAGCAACTCCGTACAAGTTTTATAAACTTTAACAGGGTTAGCCATCCCCGTTGTATCAGAAAGAGAAAGCTCATTGACCCCAATCTTGCGAAATTCATCTACCGTATATATGACTCTAGAGATTGGCACCTCCCCTTCAAAAGGGCAGCCAAAGGCTGTCGCTATAGCCCCTGAAAGGGTTACTCCATTTAGAGCAGCAGAAGCAGCCATCAAGCTAAACTGCTCAAACATCTGCGCTGGCGTCGATCCCGCATTGGCACGTTGATGCGTCTCACTAGCAGATAGCGTAATTTTGACTTTATTTACGCCGCAATCGATAGCGCGATCAAGGCCCTTTTTGTTAACAACTAACGCCCGATAGTCTACCCCTGGCCGTTTTGACAGTTGCCGATAGACCGTATCTGTATCAGCCATTGCTGGCACTGCCTTAGGGCTAACAAATGAGCCAATTTCAATGCAGCGTATTCCAGCATCCTGAATTCTGGTAAGCAGTGTTATCTTCTGCTCAATTGAAAGGACCTTTTTCTCACCCTGTAAGCCATCTCGCAGGCCTACCTCGCATACCGCAATAGATTTTGGCAGCAACATACTGCACAACCTCTCTTATATTGTTTGAGGGCAGAGTCGTATGCTCTCTTTTCATATAAAATGTTATATCATCAATATATTCAATGTCCAATCTATGATTTGAATGGCACAATAGAAGAAATCTATGAGGAGCATTTTGGGCAAAAAAATAACAAGCAGATATCCTTAATCTGCCTGTTTTTGATGTCTACCTCGCCCAAGTAACCATATCCCCTATTAACCAAACATA
>CALNBW010000153.1 GCA_937874815.1 uncultured Bacillota bacterium
ATATTACCACACTAGCGAAGATACGCTAGACAAAGTTGATCCTGCTATGCTGTACCGCGTTGGCTGCATGACGGCTACCTACGCTTATCAGCTGGCCAACGCTGGTCTAGCAGAAGCCAAATGGCTACTTTCGGAGAGCAGGGGCCGCTATTTGCAGCGCCTCAACCAACTGCTTAGCACTAGTGCCGCCGAGCAACTGCGAGCTGCCAACCCCCCAGCGTTATTAACTAGCTGGGAGCGAGTACAATATAAACTAGAGCGTAAGCAGGCCGAACTGGCAAGCATCAAGCGCTTCCTAGACGAGACCGAGCAAGGGCAGTTTGAACCCCTGCTGCAAGCAGAAGTTACCTTCTTGCGCGAGGTCACTAATTCTCTCTGGCAACGCCACCTGCAAGAGCTAGGCCTCAACGCACTACCGGAACGAACAACCCCAGTGAACGTAGGCGACTACCAGTTGGTGCCCCGCCGTCTCTTCCGGGGTCCTTTCAGTATGCGAGGTAAATTGGAAACACTGCCCCCCGCCGATAGGCAGACCTATGAGGACCTGGTAGCAAAGCATGCTGAGGCCGCTCGCAGGGTACCGGACTACTTAGTTTATTGGGCTGATGGGCAGCGCACCATCGCCGAGATTGACCACCAGGTCAACATGGAGATTGGCGTTAGCAATCCGGCTTTTGCCCTCGGTTACTTCCGCTTCCTAGAGAAGCTAGGCCTGATCGCTTTCCACTAAATTCCCGCAACGTCAAAGGCGTTGCTAGAAGGAGCATGATTACCGATGAAGATTCTTATCACTCATAATGTAGCCGCCCCTCACCTAAACGCTATTCAGGCAGCAGTGCCGCAAGCTGAAATTGTCGTCACCCGTGACCCGGCCGAAATAGCTGCTCAAATGCCTAGTGCCCAGGTAATCTGGGGCAGCAACTATCTGCCCGAATTGCTGCCCCAATGCCCCGACCTAGCTTTCATTCAGGTTTCATCTGCCGGTGTGGACCGCTTATTGCGGCCTGAATTATTAGCACACCCGGTGCAACTGATTAACGCCCGGGGCATCCATGGCACAACCATTGCTGAGCACGTATTCCTGCTCATGTTGGCGTTAGCCCGCCAGTTTCCCGCCATGCAACAGGCCCAACAGCGGCACGATTGGATTCAGGTGACCCCAGGGGTGCTTGCCCACAAAACCTTAGGCATTGTGGGCTATGGCAGCATCGGGCAAGCCATTGGTCAACGCGGCATGCGCGTGCTGGCAACCCGCCGCAACCCCGTGCCCGACCAGTGGGCCGACGAAGTTTGGGGCAACGATAGGCTGCATGAGCTACTGCCCCTTTGTGACTACGTGGTGTTGGCTACGCCCCTCACCCCGGAAACCAGGCACTTAATCGGGGCTCCGGAACTAGCGTTATGTAAACCTAGCGCAGCTTTGATCAACATCGCCCGCGGGCCAGTGGTCGACGAGCCTGCCCTGATTCAAGCTCTGCAAAACGGAACAATTGCTGCTGCCGGCCTAGATGTGTTCTATCAGGAGCCTTTAGCCCTTGATAGCCCTCTCTGGGATATGCCCCAAGTGATCGTTACTCCCCATATGGCCGGGCACATGCCCGACTATGATGACAACGTGGTCGCTATCTTGGTGGATAATCTCCGTCGCTACTTGGCCGGCCAACCGCTAGTTAACGTCGTAGATAAGGAAGCTGGCTACTAACTAAGACGGGGCTGTCGCACACGTCTAAGAAAACATTTTGCGACAGCCCCTTTTCATGTAATTATCTACCGCCAGCACCGAAACCGGGGCAGAGCCCATTACATTGGCCTTGCAGACCCTGCTGGCCACCACGCCCCATTTTACCCATTCCACCACGGCCAAACCCGCCGTGTTGCTGTTGCCCCGTGCCGCCCGCTGCCGGGCAATTGGCCTGAGCATTCTGCAACCTCTCGTAGATACCTGCTGCTTCCTCCTCGGTCATTTGGCCCGCCTGCACTCGCTGCTGCAATTGGTCCTTTTTTAGCGCCAGCATTTTTTCCTTGAACTCCATCGATAAACCGGCATCGGCTGCCATTGCTCCGTAGGTCTTCCCGGTTGCCCGCTCTGCCATCACAGATTCCACCGACTCGCCGGTTAGATCAGCGACTATCTCGGCTAGGCTGTTATAACTCGCAGCATAGGCAACAGCGCCTATTCCCAGGATACCAATCGCTACAATAACACCTACTAACCGCTTCCAGTCCATAATCTCACCTTCTCTTTCTTTAATTGCTCGGTACATCCCGGCGATTTATTTATACCGTAAAGTTGTGATGAGATTATGATAGAAGCTGGGTGGAAAAGTAAAACCCACTGGCTAGCCCACACGCTTTAACTCAAACCAAATAGTTGTGCCTCGCCCCAGCTGGCTTTGCACATCATAATTGGCTGCATGGGCATCGAGAATACCCTTTACGATAGCCAACCCTAAACCCGTGCCGCGCTGCTCAGCGGGATTAGCCGGCTTACCTTTATAGTATTTGTCCCAAACATAGGGCAGGTCAGTAGCGGCGATACCAGAACCCGTATCAGCGACAGCAATCCTCACCCTTTGCCTCGTTGCAGCCACCTGAACCTTGATCTGACCACCAGCCCCCGTATGCTGCATACTATTCTGCAGCAGGTTATGCAGGACTTGTGCTAACTTGGCGGCATCGGCTTCAATCATAACGTCCAAGTCTCCCTCTAGGACTAGCTTTATGCCAGCCTGCGCAGCAATAAAAGAAAAACCTTTGCTAACATCTTCTAATAGCTCACGGACGCTCAGGGCTTCCAACTTCAAGTCTACGTTGCCTGATTGTAGTAATGTTAACTGTAGGGTGTCATTAACCAGGTGCGCTAGGCGCTCAGTTTCATCAATGATCACTGCTAACTGCTCTTGGCGCTGCTCTGGCTGGTCACCGGTGATGTCACGTATTGTCTCGGCATAGCCCCGGATTACACTCAGTGGCGTGCGTAGGTCATGGGATACGTTAGCCACTAAATCACGACGCAACTGCTCTATTCTCGCCAGCTGCTCGCCTAAGTAGTTAATGGCCTGTGCCAACATACCAATTTCATCACTGCCGTCGTACTCTGCCCTAGCAGAGAAATCACCACTAGCCATGGTTACTGCTACTTGCCTGATATGCAATATCGGCTGAGCAAGGCTACGTGCTAACCATAGCGATATCGCTCCCGTCACCAACAACAGAATAGCAGTAATATAGAGTAGCTGACGCTTGAGAATAGTAGCCGTCTCGGCTACCGCCGCCATTGGCACTGTGGTTACTATCGCTCCCTTTACGGCTCCCTTAGCACTTAGCACAGGCACACCCATTAGCCTATACTCGGTGCCAAAGCGGTTATGGCTCAGGGTTAGCTCCACCTGCTCCCCTGCTAGCAGGCGCTGATAGAGCTGCGACCAGTGCATACGCATCATGGGCATCTGCCCAACAGAGTCAGCGCTACTGCGGTATAGCGAACGCCCCTCGGCATCAATCCATTCAACAGTTAGGTTCTGAGTCAAAGCTAAGCGCTCCAGTTCATCAATAGCTTTCTGTTGCTCATCTATGGCTGCTATTGCAGCAATGGCAAGCATTTTTTGCTTGATATCGTTTAGGCGCATATTTGTATAGAAACTTTCTAGGAACACTATCTGCAGCAGCCAAAGAAGCACCAGCATAATCGCCACTACTGCCATCATGCTCAGCCAAAGTTTATTGCGAATGCTGCCCATGCTAGGCTACCTCCTGAAATTTATAGCCAACCCCCCAGACCGTAACTAAGAAGCGTCGATAAATGCCTAGCTGCTCTCGCAACGTTTTTACGTGGGTATCTACGGTACGACTATCCCCAGCAAAATCATAACCCCATACTGCATTGAGCAACTGCTCGCGGGTAAAGACTTGATTCTGGTTTTGCACAAAAAAACTCAGCAGGTCATATTCCCGTGGCGTAAGCGCCAATTCTTGTCCATCAAACGTAACAGTACGCGAGCTGAATTCAATCTCTAACCCTTGTATGGCAATTCGTTCTAACATTTCATAACCCTGCTCACTTCTGCGAATAATGGCCTTCATGCGCGCTAGTAGCTCCTTAGGGCTAAAGGGTTTGACCATGTAGTCATCAACCCCGAGTTCGAAACCGAAGAGGCGGTCATATTCTTCTCCACGAGCAGTTAACATCACTATGGGCACAGTTGATGAGCGCCTGATTTCACGGCAGACAGTCCAACCGTCGACGTTTGGCAACATCACATCTAAGACCACTAGCGCAAATTCCTGATCGCGAAAGAGCTCTAGCGCTTCCCGGCCGTCAGACGCTTCCACCACTTCGTAGCCTTCATGAGTAATATAGGTTTTTAGCATCTCCCTTAGCCGGGTCTCGTCATCGACTAGCAGGATTCTTCGGCCACTCATAGTTATCACCTCTTTCACAGGCAAGCATATTATCGAGTTAATTCTACAGTCTACGGCTCTGAACCTTTTACAAGGGGAAAAAATAGCACCCTGCTGATTGCACAGCCCCCAGGTGTGGTATACTGGGCATGGGTACTTTTAGCTTGAGACGAGGAGGTTTGGAGATGAAGATTACCAAGACGATGGGTATTCAGGAATGCGTAGAGAAGTATCCTGAAAGCGTACCAGTTTTCTTCAAGCATGGGCTAGGCTGCCTCGGCTGTGCCGCTGCTCATTTTGAAACCATTGAACAGGGCGCTGCTGCCCACGGCATCGATATCGATGCCTTAATTGCCGATCTGAACAAGGTCGTCGGGCAATAAACACAGACATATAGAGAAAGGCTCGCCTGCAGCATATGCAGGGAGCCTTTCTTGTGTTTTTACCTGTTATTCAAGCAGATATACTTTCATCTTACGACGGCCAAAGGCCTGGGCTTGCTTATATGTGGACATGAAGATGTCAATTTTGTTTCCTTTAACGGCGCCGCCAATATCCATAACTATATAGGTCCCTGAATACTTCTTGCCTTCCGCATCTATGCCTTCCACGTAAACGCGGGAGCCCATCGGCAGCACCCTTAGATCGGCTGCGATAGTGAGACCAGGCACGGCCTTTTTGCCTGATGCTGTCATCCCTCCCCAAGCGTCATCGGGTTTACCGGTCGCAGGGTTGATGTCTGCTGTATATGCTGTTGCTACCACATCAAGCGCTTTGCTATAGCGCAGTGTTTGGCCACCGCGCGATATTGTGGCAACAGTGCCCTCCTCGATCTTTCTGTCTTGCTTTTGCACTACGGTCACTGAGTCAATCAAAGTTCGTTCCTGCTCTTGCCCATTTTCCTTCACTACTTGGTAGGTGTTGATGGCTTTACCATTGATGCCAGGTTGCACTTCGCGCGTTTCTCCCCGATTAAGCGAACGAGAGGCCAGCTTGACGGTACGGTAAGGCATTACTACCTCCTCGCGCACTAGCTCTTGCGTAACGCGAATAACATTAACCTGCATATCATCCACCAGCTGGCTAGCCGGATCGGGTTCAATGCGATCCAGCGGGCCTAAGCTTACGCCGGCAAAGGTGACGGCGTCTCCCACCGTTCGGGCACCAGTCCAAATACTCCTTGCTTTACCATCCACCATTACAGTCGCCCGCTTAGCAAACGTAAGCTGGTTTAACGTTTGGCCTGGTGTTAGTTGGCTAATACCAAAGGATTCACCCTGGGTAAGTGGTACGCGCTCGGCCAAAAGACTTATTGCTAAGGTCAACACGCAGACAATCGCCAGTAGGGCAAATCGCAGGAGCTTTTTCGATCCCAACATACAGGACCTCCCTTCTTGCATCTGCCAGGACATTATAGTCTTGCTACTACCTTTTAGTCAAATTTAGCACCTCTGCACCATTTTTACCCAAACCGCTGGGATTTATACGGCACTAGAACCCCCTACTAATGTAGTATGCACTTGCCTTGCCCAGTTGTACTGTTTGCAAATGGATACATTGGTGGATTGGCTATATAGTACCTTCAATCTCGGAACACGTCAAATAGAGGCTGACGAAACGATTAAACTATGTATATAATCACTGGAGAAGGTATCGCAAGAAAGGGGACGTTATTTGTGTCAGAAAAACTAGTTGAACTCGTGCGGGGCAACCTTGTGGAGAGTATTCACCGTGGCGACCTGGCAGTCGTTGACTACACCGGACGCCTGCTTTACTCAGTTGGAGATCCCTGCGAAAAAGTAACCTTCATCCGTTCTGCTTCCAAGCCTATTCAGGCCATCCCCATTGTTACCAGTGGCGCGGCAGATCATTACCAGTTCACGGACCGAGAGTTAGCTATTTTTTGCGCCTCACATAATGCCGAGCAGGTGCATGTGGAAACTGTGCTAGGCATACTGAAGAAGATTGGCCTGGCTGAATCGGCGCTGCAATGTGGTCGCCATTTGCCTCTCAGTAAGGAGGCTGCTAATCAACTATTGCGTAATCAACAGGAGCCTACTGAAGTGCACTGTAATTGCTCTGGCAAACACTCAGGCATGCTAGCGCTCGCTCAGCATATGGGTTGGGATGTTGCTAATTACCTGAGCATTGAACACCCCGTACAACAAGCTATGCGCCGCAGTATGGCTACTTTTGCTGGCATGGAGGAAGCGGACATCGCCATCGGCGTCGACGGTTGCGGGGTTCCTGTTTTTGGCCTGCCAGTTTATAATATGGCCCTGGCCTGGGCCCATCTCACTCGCCCCGACGCCCTTGGTGCTGCCAATGCTAACGCGGCCCGGCGCATCACCCAGGCCATGACCGCCTGTCCTATGCTCATAGCTGGCACCGGGCGTCTCTGCACTGGCTTGATGACTCATCTCAACGGCCGCCTCGTGGCCAAGAGCGGTGCGGAAGGGGGCTACTGCGCCGGAATTCTGGAGCAAGGCATCGGTATTGCCGTTAAGATAGAAGACGGCAACGGCCGCGCTAATGGCCCAGTGATCATCGACACCTTGCGCCAGATGGGCTTTTTAACTGATACGGATTTGGCTAATCTAAAAGATTTTCATAATCCTACAACCTATAACCATAGGCGCGACGTAGTCGGTGAAAGCCGAGCTAACTTTACCCTAAAGAAGCATTAATAAAGCAACACGTAACGCAAAAGGGGCTGTTGCATAGCATCTTGCAACAGCCCCGGGCCCTCGTAATGGGATATCCGTAGGGGCGGCATCCTATGCCGCCCGGCCAGTCAATAGGCAAACATTGGCTGGCAGACCCCCGTTTGGCCTTCGGCCTCACGAGGGCGGGCCGGATAGGATCCGGCCCCTACACAAACACCGCAACATTGGCGGAGAAAACCCGACCCCGCAGCCACTTTTACCTACCTAATGCTAGCGCGGGCGCACGCTGACGCTACCATTCCTGCTGGCCATAAATACCTGTGTTTTCACACGGGCCTCCTGCCAATTGGGTGTGGTCCCCCGCAGATAGTGCTTTTCCCGTGTCGCCACTACTAAATCAGGCAAGTCAGCGTTAACCCGCCCATTACGAGTCTGCAGCTCAAGTTCATAGCCAATGCCGTCTTCGCACGCTAGCTCCGCCTGCACTGAGCCGTTGCTGGCGTCCAGCTTGATGTTGCCATCGCGCAAGGGTTCCAAGGCGCAACGGACAGAGCCGTTCTTGCTGGAAGCAGTGAAGGTTCCTACACCAGCTTGGGCCGTGATACTGCCGTTTTTTGTCTCAATGCCTAAGTCCCCATAAGTAATGCCATTGACTTTTACGGAACCGTTTTTCGTCATTATCTTACCGGCCGCCTGAAGGTCCTCTACCGTGACCGAACCATTCTTGCTAGACAAGTTAAGATCAATCAGCAACTGGTGCGGAATTAGTATTTCAAAAGAGATGGCACCAGCAAGCTGGTCCTCAACGTGCCAGGTCAGCTGCAACTGGTCACCCTGCACCTCTTGTTGTTCATACAAGAGGTGCAGGGTGACCAGTTGCAGC
>CALNBW010000154.1 GCA_937874815.1 uncultured Bacillota bacterium
GCTGTAAGCACGATTGGAGCCTGCTCCTGTGCTCTAAGCAACACCCCGCAGCCCCTAGCCCCGTAACTGATACTCTTTTGCTTAATCATTAGTGCATTAGATAGTGACAAATGTCACCGTAATTGCTGATTTACGACACTTAGCGGTAAGAGTCTTGCTTAGTAGAATAAAGCTAACTAGAGGCGAGGAGGCGAGAGCATGATCATTCAAGTGGAGAACCTGGTGAAACGATATGGTGATCTTTTGGCTCTAGATCATTTTAACCTGCAGGTGCATGCAGGTGAGATTTTCGGCCTACTAGGTCCCAATGGGTCGGGCAAGACGACAGCCATTAATTGCATTTTATCACTCTTGAAGTATGACAAGGGTACCGTACATGTTTTTGGCCAACCCATGACGCCAGATGCCTATGAGATCAAACAGAATATCGGTATCGTCATGCAGAATGTGGCTGTCTTCCTAGAGCTAAGCGTGGAAGAAAATATCGATTATTTCTGTGGCTTATATATCAGCGACAGAAAAGCTCGGAAGCGTCTAGTGGAAGAGGCTATTGAGTTTGTGGGGTTAGGCGAATTCCGTAAGTTCTACCCTAGGAAGCTATCGGGCGGGTTGTTGCGGCGCTTGAATATCGCTTGCGGTATCGCCCATAAGCCCAAGTTGCTTATTCTCGATGAGCCTACAGTTGCCGTTGACCCTCAGAGCCGCAATAGCATCCTAGAGGGTATTCGCAATCTCAATCAGCGAGGAACTACTGTTGTCTACACTTCACATTATATGGAAGAAATTGAGCAGCTATGCAGCCGCATTGTGATCATGGATAAAGGCAAGACGCTGGCTACCGGCACGAAGGAAGAGCTTAAGGCGATGATTAACACCGGTGAAACTGTCAGTGTGGAGCTATATCTGCTGCAGCCGGGGCATCTTGCTCACATCAAGCAATTACCCCATGTTATGGGCGCGCGTTATGAAAATAGTCGGCTCACGGTGCGCTACGGGGGCGGCAAGCATAACCTAATTGGCTTACTTGATTACCTGAAATCGCAGGAGCTATCTTTCGATCAAGTGTATTCCGAGCAGCCCACATTGAACGATGTTTTCTTGGAGATCACTGGCAAACATCTGCGGGATTGAGGGGGGAGTCAAGGTGCTTATGCATGTGTTTAGCTATCGGTTGAGAGCCATGGTGCGCAACCGAGAACAGGTTTTTTGGACGCTGTTGTATCCCCTAGTGATGGCCACATTGTTCTTCTTCGCTTTCGGTCACCTTACGGTAGAACATGAACAGTTCAGCCCCATTCCAACTGCTGTTGTTGATAGCGAGGCCTTTAGGCGTGATGCTGCTTTTCAGCAGGTGCTGGCTGGTATCTCCCAACCGGGAGAGAATCAGTTGCTAGGGCTGGTTATCGTTCCTCAAGCGGAGGCGGAGGCGCTACTAGCAGCCGATGAAGTTGATGGCATTATCAGTGTGGAGGAATCTATTTGCCTTACCGTCAAGCCCTTACGACGGGCACAAACAGACAAGTTGCAGACGCTCCTGAACCAAAGTATCCTGAAATCTTTTTTGGACGAGTATGCCGTTAGCAAGCATACAGTAACGCGCATTTTGGCTCACAATCCAGGGGCAAAGCAGCAACTGCTTGCTGAATTAGGAGTAAGGCACGGCTATACGAGGCAGATAGCATATAGTGACGCCGAGCCAAACACAATGCTCAATTACTTCTTCTCGCTCATTGCGATGACCTGTCTCTACGGTTCCTTCTGGGGATTACGCAACACTAATGATATCCAGGCGGATATTTCTGACCTAGGGGCTAGGCGCAGCGTGGCACCAACGCACAAACTGCAGATTGTTGTTTCTGAGGCTGCCGCGGCACTGGTAGTAAGCTTTGGGGAAATATTGCTACTGTTGGCTTATCTGTCTCTAGTTTTAGGCATAAACTTGGGCAATCAAGGGGGGTACATTCTCCTCACTTGCCTGGTGGGTTGCATTACTGGCGTGGCCTTCGGCACATCAGTCGGTACATTCTTTCGCAAGAACGAAGGTCTGAAAGTGGCCATCTTGGTTGCCGTGACAAACCTTCTCAGTTTCCTAGCCGGTCTAATGTACGTCAACATGCGTGATATTATCGCTCGTAAAGCACCTTTACTGTCATATATCAACCCGGCTACCCTAATCACGGATGCGTTCTATAGCCTTTATGTATATGCCAACCACAGGCGCTTCTTTATCAATATCGGGTCACTTTCCGTAATCGCAGTGATCTTGTGCGCGGCGAGTTTCTTCCGGCTAAGGAGGGAGAAATATGCAAGTCTTTAAGGCCTACTTTAAGGTACTACGCAAATCGATGGTCAGCATGGCCGTTTATCTAGTGATATTTCTGGCCTTATCGGTCATGTTCTCGGTCAACGCATCCGCTCCCCAGATAGTTGATTTTACCCAGAGCAAGCCGCCAATTACAGTCATCAATCGTGATGCAAGCGGCTATGTTGCCCAAGGCCTGGTTGATTATCTGGCGGAAACCAATCAGCTAGTTTCTTATCCCGATGACCCTATGCAGTTACAAGATGCGCTTTTCTACCGTAACATTGAATACATCGCCATCATTCCCCCTGGTTTCACGGAGAGGTTTCTAGCAAGTGGTGAGGGGGAAATTGAGAAGGTAATTGTGCCCGATTCTAGGAGCAGTTACTATGTCGATTTGGCGATCGCCAGGTATCTAGATACGATGCGACTCTATCAACAGTTTGGAGCGCCAGCTGAGCCGACTCAGCTTATGGCCGCCGTCGCTGATGATCTGACCACGGTGACGACAGCAGTTATGCTGCAAGATGCCGGTGCTGAACTAAATAGCGCCCAGGGTTTTGTCTATTACTACGCTTATTACGCCTATGTCTCGCTAGCCCTGGTAATCCTGGGGGTTAGTTCCATCATGTTGGCCTTTAACCGGCCCGATGTGCGCAGGCGTAACGACTGCTCACCGCTGCCATTAAGGCACATGAACCTGCAATTGGCGGCAGGCCATGGGGTGTTTGCGCTGAGTTGCTGGGTCATTCTAGTCCTTTTCAGTTTTCTCCTTTATGGTAAGGGCCTGCTTAGTTCAGGGTTAGTCTGGTTGTATTGCCTTAACTCTTTGCTTTATACCCTTGTCGCTACCAGCATTGGGTTCTTGGTAGGCAGTTTTGCGCGGGATTACGGTGCCCAGTCGGCCGCGGTAAATGTAGTTACCATGGGCATGAGCTTTATCTGTGGGGTTTTCGTGCCCCAAACGGTTATGCGGCCTTCTGTACTAGCTGTTGCTAAGTTCTTGCCTACCTTCTGGTACATCAAAGCCAATGATGCCCTAGCCGCACTAAGGGCGACTACAGCCGAAAGCCTGTTGCCAATCTACAACAGTATGCTCATCCAACTTGCTTTCGCAGCAGCGATATTCTCTATTACCTTGTTTCTTAGCAAGGAAAGGCGTAGAGATCTCTACTGAGAGAAGGTCGTGGTCCTGCTCGTGCGCGAGCAGGACCACGATCTTTGACAGCAATCCGGCATTACCATTTATTTGCAGGCGAAAACTCCGTCCCCCTGTCTTAGAATTCGCAGTTGTCGGCGGTGCGGGGGCAGGGGATAACGTCTCTGATGTTAGCGACGCCGGTCATGTACATGAGCAGGCGTTCAAAGCCAAGGCCAAAGCCGGAGTG
>CALNBW010000155.1 GCA_937874815.1 uncultured Bacillota bacterium
CTATTGCAGGCGGTAGCCCTATTGCATGATGAGTTTCCAGCTTTGCGGGTGGTGATTGTGGGCGAGGGCGACCGTCTGCCGGAGGTACGTGCAATGGCCGAGGAATTGAATACACGCTGGGCGGGCGACTTCTGCCAAGCCCTAGGCGGGCGAGCGGACATTCCGCGATTACTGGCTCAGGCTGACATCGTCGTCGGTGTAGGACGGGTAGCGCTAGAGGCTATGGCCAGTGGCCGCCCGGTAATCATAGCAGGCGAATATGGCACCTATGGCTTGTTGGATGAGGTTACTCTGCCGCTAGCGATAGAACACAACTTTAGTGGCCGCAGCTCACAGTTGCCTACTGAACCCGATACTTTGGCGGATATTTTGCGCGAAGTGCTATCGGATCCAGACCAGGCCGCAAGGGCAGCTAAATTAGCGAGGGAGACGGTACAAAACTGTTACTCGGTAACAGAGAAAGCGCGCGAGGTGCTCGCCGTATATGCAAAGGTTTTGCCCGCGGTATTTGGGAGAGGGGAGACAGGGGTATGATTGATAAGCAAGGACGTTTGTTTGGTAAAATAAATATCTTTGATCTAATAGTTATATTAATTTTGGTAGTGATAGTGGGGCGAGTGGTGTACGTAAGGTTAAATGTGCCGCAAATTGTTGCGCCACCCCAGGACCAGGTGACTATTGAATTTCGAGCCGAAGTGCTTAACCCGGTGGCCGATGCTGTTGCCGTGGGCCAAAAGGTGTCCGATAAGCGGACCGGCGTTTATCTGGGGAAAATAGAGGAAATAGAAGTCACCCCCGTGCCGGTTGCCGCAGCTAGTGCCAACGGAGAAGTGATTTGGGCCGATTCCCCGCGCTATGTGGAAGTACGTATGGTGTTGAGTAACCAGGGGACGGTTACCGAGAATATCTACCAGCTGGGTGCCCTTGGTGTGCGCGTTGGTGAACGTATTACTTTAGTCGGGCCTCAGTTCTCTATTGATGCCTATCTGACAGCTCTCAGTAAGGAGAAATAAACTATGCTCAAGACTATCCAGCTTTGGTGGTCTGGTTCTTGGCTGGTGCGTAACTTAGAAAGATTAGCAGTCTGCTTGGTTGTAGCTTGGCACGGTTGTTGGTTGGGGCGTTTTTTGGCTAGGCCCTGGGAGGACAACCCAGCGGCATACGCAGCCAGCAGGGTGCAGCGCTGGCGGAACGGTGTGGCCCAATGGTGGTTGGGTGTAGCAACATGGCTGCAACCCCGGCTGGCAGCAAGTTATTTGTTAGGTCGTTGGCCCAATTGGCTGGCGGCCGATTTGGCATGGGCCTGGCAGGGCAGCCTGCTCGGACGTTGTAAGACATCTGTAGGGGCCGGATCCTATCCGGCCCGGGCGCAGCAGCGCAGCGCCGCTGCAGCGCCTCCCTTGTGGCGGCTGCTCATATATGCCTTGGCAGCAGGTTTGCTCCTTGCTGCCACCATCTTGCTCCCTCAGGGTGCAACTCTGCTCAAATGGGGGGCTATGGCAATTGTTTTAGCCCTGGTCTGGGCACGGCCCCAGGCGGGCCTGTCCGCAATCGTTTTTCTTCTGCCCATCTTGCCTATTCTCAGCACGACTATGCTCATCGTAGTAGCTTTTGTGGCCCGCCTTTGCCAAGGGGAGCCTTTTGCCCCCAGTAGCTCTTGGTTGCGCACGCTGGCCGCATTATTCTGTTTGGTCGGTTTGGCTGCTGCCTTAGGCAGCGCCGACACCCTAGCTGCCCTGCGCTATTGGCGCTACTATTTGGCCGGCTTCCTTTTGCTGGTCCTACTGATGGACGCCCTGCGCACGCTGCAGGATATAGCCCAGGTGCTGCACTGGGGCCTGTTCGGAGCACTCTTGGTGGCCCTGCTATCCCTTTTGCAGTATGCGGGGGGTATACCAACCAATTTGTCCTGGGTAGATATTCGCGTGTCTGCGGTTACTACCCGGGTAGTGGGCACTTTTGATAACCCGAACATGTTGGCAGGCTACCTCGTGGCCTGGCTACCATTTGCTGTATCCCGGTTCTTGGATACAACCATACCGCTGCATCAGCGCTTAGTCAGCCTCTTGGTAGCAGGCGTGCTGGGCCTGTCCCTGGTGTTGACCTTCTCGCGCGGTGGCTGGTTAGCCTTTGCCGCGGCTCTGTTTGTCATCATTGCTTGCCAGGAGCCACGCCTGTTTTGGGCTGTACCCCTGCTGTTACTCTTGGCCCCTTTGGTGTTGCCCCCAGTAGTTTGGCAGCGCCTGATCAGTATCTTTAATCTTGAAGACACCTCTAATATGGTGCGTCTATATGTCTGGCAAAGCTCGGGCCAAATGTTCCTGGCTAATTGGCTGCTGGGCATTGGGCAGGGCTTAGTGCCTTTTGCCCGTATTTACCCCATTTATCAATATGGTGCTGTGCCGGCGTTACATGCTCACAGCCTAATTTTACAGCTGGCCGTGGAAAGCGGTATTTTCTCTTTGTTCCTTTTCCTCTGGATTGCCGTTGCTCTGTGGCGCCTGGCCATGCAGCACTGGCAAGCAGCGCCTGCTTGGACGGTGCCTATCGGTGCTGCCTTAGCCGGCCACCTCGTGCATGGCATCTTCGACCATGCTTGGTATGACCTGCGCTTGATGTTCGTTTTCTGGTTGCTAGTGGCTTTGGCCAGCGCTGCGGCGCGGCAACAGTTAGGAGAGGCCAAATGATGCGGGTGGCCCATGTGATCAGTGATACGGCTATCGGTGGCGCGGGGCGTTATCTCTTAGCCCTGTTGCCTGGTGCAGCGCAGCATGGTTGGCAGCTTACCGTTTATGCGCCAGAAGGCGATCTGGCAGCAGCTGTGCGCGCCACCGGCTTGGCAGAAGTGATTGTATTGCCTGAGGGAGAGCGCTCCTTTAGTCTCCCTCTGTGGCGTTGGTTGCGGCGCAATTTGCAGCCGGCCGACGTGGTGCATACCCATGCCAGTTTGGCTGCCCGCCTGGTGGCTAAGCAGCGCGGTTATCCCACGGTGCTAACGCGCCATACTATCGGCCCTGATTTACCGCCCGGCGGGTTAAAGCCTATGCGCCGCGGGTTATACCGCTTTATTGCCAGCAACTTCAGCGATGCGACTATTGCTGTTTCGCAGGCCAGCCGCGAGCGCTTGCTAGTGGAGGGAGTGCCAGCGGAACAGATTAAGGTTATTTACCATGGCATTGAGGCGCAGCCTTATCTGGCAGCTCAGGGAGACGGGTGGCGACAGCAACTGGGCCTGACACCGGAGGTCCCGGTGATCATCACGGTGGCGCGACTGGCATCTGTTAAAGGTTTGCAGTATGCTGTAGCTGCAGCTGCCGCCCTCAAACAGCAGCAGTTGCCCTTTACTTGGCTTTTTGTTGGGCAGGGGGCCGAGTCGGCCAACTTACAGGCGCAAGCCCAGTCGCTAGGTTTGGGAGATACAGTGCGCTGGTTAGGTTTCCAGACGGATATTCCGGGCCTCTTGGCGGCGGCTGATCTTTTTGTTCTACCTTCTCTCCAGGAAGCTCTCGGTTTAGTTTTATTAGAGGCTATGGCCGCCGGTCTGCCCGTTATCGCTAGTCGGATTGGAGGCATCCCCGAGTTGGTGCAGTCGGGTCAGCAGGGGCTCTTGGTGCCAGCCGGCGACAGCAGCGAGCTGGCAGCAGCAATAGCGGCATCTTTGGCAGATAAGCAACAGGCCGCTCGTCTGGGCGCGGCCGGACGCAAGCGAGTTTTAGCTCAGTTTACGGCTGAAAATATGTGGCAAGAGACGGATGCTGTCTACCGCGAGGTAGAGGGCAGGCGGAGGTGTAAAAAATGAGGCGGTCTAATTGGCTGTTAATTATCGTATTGATTGGTGTGCTGGCCTCAGGCGCTCAGCTGGCGACCAAGGCACAGCTGGAGCCGCTAGAACGGCAGCTCGGTTTGGCGGTTGACCTGCGAGAAATAACAGACGTTAGCTGGTGGCCACAGCTAGAGGCGGCCGGCGTGCATTTCGCCTTAGTAGAGACGCCAGAGCAAATTGCTTTGCTGCCGGCAGGAGTTCGCCCAGTCATAGTCGCCACCCCCGAGTCCTGGCCTCTGTGGCGGGCCTTAGACCTTGCGCCAGCGGCAATCATCTTTGCAGATAATCACTATACAAACGAGATTGCTACCGAAGTCCGGGCCATGGCGGTGCCGGTAGGGTTGTTGGAGTTTAGGCCGCAAGCCGATTTTGCTGCCGCACCCGATAGCTGGGCGGGGCAGTTACTGCGTGTTTATGATCAGCCAGCCCATCCCTTTATCAGCGAGTTTACGATTGCGGTGCGCGAACGGCAAGTCGACTTAGCCGTCGTGCATATAAATCCGGAAGCAGATCCTCCCCTAGGGCTGCAGCATGTGGAGCAGGTCAGTGCGGCCCTCAAGGCCGACGGACATCAGTTTGCTACTAGCTTGCAGCCGCGCCCAGCGCTGTCTGCTTTTCGCTGGGTCTTTTGGGTTGAGGTACTGGCCCTGGGGGCCTTAGCCGTTTGGATGCTCAGCCTCTTACTGAACAGGCGCTGGCACGGAATGTTGGCCGCCGGGTTGCCCTTATTGGCGGTTGTAGGTGCCTGGGGCTGTGAGCGCTGGCTCGGGCCCTGGCAGACACGCCAGCTCCTCGCTTTGGCAGCTGCTCTAGCTTACCCCAGTGCTGGCATCCTCTGGTGGTGGGATAGATCCCGCCCCGATACTGTCGATGCAGAAGTGGCACCCACCCGTAAAGCCCTGGGCGATTTTGTAGTGATCACGGCCTTTGCCTTCAGCGGCGGGCTTGCCGTTCATGCCCTGCTAGCTCAGTTTGCCTTTCATCTCAATATTCTACAGTTCATGGGGGTTAAGGTGGCCTACGCCCTACCGCTCGGCTTTGCTTCCCTGCTAGTATTAGCTCGTTGGCTGCGCTATGGTTTGGGTTCAGGCTTGAGTATACGTAATCGTTACCTGCGCTGGGTGGCGCTGGGCCTAGCGCTGCTTATTTTCTTAGTTGCAGTCTACGTACTGCTTAATAGAACGGGCAATCAGTCGCAGGTGCGTATTTTGCCCATAGAATTGCAGTTCCGCGAATGGTTATATCGTACTTTCTCGGTACGGCCACGCACCAAGGAGTTCCTGGGTTACCCCATATTACTGCTGGGCCTTTATCTGTGGCGGCGGCAAGTGCGGCTCTTGGGCGGCATGGGTGTTTTGCTGGGCCTGATTGCAGAGCTTTCTTTGGTGAACACTTTTGAGCATCTTCATCATCCCATTTTACTCAGCCTGACCCGTGCCGGTCTGGGCCTGACTATTGGGGTGGCTTTAGGGCTGATTGGCCTAATTATACTGCGTTACATTTTTCCTGCCAGGGAGGGCTGGCGATGAGTAGGTATGTTATTTCAGGCTACTATGGGTTCGGCAATGCAGGTGACGAGGCAATTCTGCAAGCAATTATTGACTCCTTGCAGCGCCAAGATCGACAGGCAGAGATCACCGTGTTCTCTGCTCAGCCTGACCAGACAGCGGCTGAACATCGGGTGCGGGCAGTGCATCGTACTAGCTTAGGCTCCATCATGGGGGCTTTGCGCCAAGCCGATTTGTTCATTAGTGGTGGCGGTGGTTTGTTGCAGGATTCCACCAGTAGCCGTTCCTTGCTCTATTATCTGAGCCTGCTCACTTTGGCCCGGGGGTTAGGCTGCAAGACGATGGTTTATGCTAATAGCATCGGGCCCATCCGCCGGCCCAACAACCAGAAGCTGGCGCGTCGTGTATTAGAGAAAGTAGATCATATTACCGTGCGTGATGAGCTATCGCTGCAATTACTGCAAGACCTAGGAGTGCAAAGACCGCCGATGCAGCTGACGGCAGACCCGGTTTTGCTATTGGAGCCCCCCTTGGTTGAGCCAGAGGAACGGGTGATAGTGGTGGCAGTGCGCGAATGGCCCAGTCAGCATGATTTCCTAGAGCAAGTAACGCTTGCTTGCCGGCAGCTGGTGCGGGATGGCTTTACTATTCTGCTGATCCCTTTTCACTTCGGACGCGATTTAGCGGTCACGGAGCGCCTGGCCCAGGAAATTGGACAGGGAGCCCGCTGCCTAGCGCAGCCTCAGAATTTCGCTGAGCTGCTGGCTGACTTAGCTCAGGCTGACGTGGTGGTGGCCATGCGCCTCCATGCCCTAATTATGGGGGCAGTTTGTAATCGGCCTCTGGTTGGCATCAGTTATGATCCCAAAGTGCAGGGCTTCCTGCATAGTGTTGACCAGCCGGTGGCCGGTTCCACGGATGACTTACAGGCAGAGCAGCTGTATCAGTTGGTGCTAACCGCCTATGAACAGCGGCAAGAGATTAGGCGCAGTTTAGCAAAGCGGGTGCAGCAACTGCGCGCATTAGCGGCCGAAAATGCGACTATTGCTAGTACCTTAGCCCAAAGGAAAAAACGATGACAGAGCGAATAGACATACTGGGATGTCCGGTGGATGTTTTGACCATGGAAGCGGCAGTGGAACACATTGCCGATTGCATCTTACAGCAGCGACATTGCCAGGTGGTGACGGCCAATGCAGAGATTCTTTATGCCGCTCAATATGACCCGGGGCTTTTTCTCACTATGCATGATGCGGGGCTAGTAACCGCCGATGGCATGGGGGTGCTGCTGGCCGCACGTATCTTACGCCGGCCGTTACCGGAACGGGTGGCAGGCGTTGATTTGGTGCATAGTTTGGCTCAGCGCGGCGCACGGGCGGGGTGGCGCTTTTATTTGCTCGGTGCGCAGCCAGAAGTGGTGGTAGCCGCTAAGGAGCGCTTGGAATTGCTTTATCCGGGGGTGCAAATTGTGGGCAGCCACCACGGCTATTTCGGCCAAGAGGACAATGCCGCTATTCTCGAGGATATTAAGGCTAGCCAGCCCGATATTCTTCTGGTGGCCATGGGAGCGCCCAAGGCAGATAAGTGGTTGCATGATTATCTCGGTAAGTGTGGCGCTTCCGTAGGTATTGGTGTGGGTGGCACCTTTGATATTCTCGCTGGCAACGTGAAGCGAGCCCCCATTTGGATGCAGCGCTGTGGCTTGGAGTGGCTGTTTCGCTTGTGGAAGCAACCTAGCCGCTGGCGCCGCACCTTGGTGTTGCCCAAGTTTATTTGGGCAGTGCTAGGGCAACGTTTTCAGCAATAATGCGTATTACTAAGTATAACGCGGAAGCGTTGATACGATTGAATGGAGGAGGGGAAGGATTGAGCAGCAAGCGATTATACAAAACAAGCGAAGGGGCCATGGTGGCCGGTGTCTGCGCCGGGTTGGCTGAATATCTAGGCATTGACGTCACACTCATTCGCTTGGGGGTTGTCATCTTGTCGTTCATGGGTGGCAGCGGGCTCTTGGCCTATGTCGTGGCGGCAATTGTGATGCCGGACAAGGGGCAGGTAGATGATAGGTGGCAGCCAACGGGCGACGAGCGCCATTATTATGATGCCACTACTGTTGACGAAGGTGAAGCCGATTCGGGTTGGCAAGCAACGCGCGCTGATGCACCTGATGATCGCCAGCGTTTGGGCACTAATACTGGTCGCCCCCACAGTAACAACAGTCAGGCCCTAGTAGCTTACATCCTCATTGGTATCGGTAGTTACATGCTGTTGGACAAATACGTGAACTGGCACCGCTTGGCCTATCGCTTGCGCCCGCTCTGGCCGCTAGCACTGGTTGTTGTCGGGATAATCCTTTTAGTAAATAGCACACGCAAAGCATAAAAAAAGCGCCGCGAGGGCGCTTTTTTACTGGATGGATTGCCATAAAGGGCTGCGGGGTACTTGCTGTAAGCACGATTGGAGCCTGCTCCTGTGCTCTAGGTAAGTACCCCGCAGCCCTTCTTAACTGCAACAGCCCCTTTTTGTCGTATCAAATAGTGCAATCTGCTCTGCCAGTGTCAGTTCGTATCCTTCTGCCAAGCTTCGGAAAAGCTACGCAGGAGGTGGTAGTGATGCCGATTTGGGAGAAGTTATTGCAGAAATTCATAGGAGCGCGGCGGCCTGAAGTAGATGCGGGTCTGGAAGGCGAACGTCCCGTTAATGCGCATTTAGATGCTAACCTAAAATACATAGACGAGGTCTTTGCTAACGCGCCCGATTTAATTTGTAGACGTCTTACAGTAGGGCAGCGGCAGGCAGCCCTCGTGTACCTAAAGGGTATTACAGACCCTAGATTGATACAGCAAGGGATAGCTGACCCACTACTGCAGTGTAAAAGCAGTAAATCTTCACGCGAAGTAACAGATTGTCTTTCAGCTAGTCGTTTCGAGTGTACCGGCGACCTCAACGACGCTCTGCAGAATATGCTCGACGGCCGTGTTGTGCTGCTATGTCAAGGCTTAACGACTGCTATTAGCATTGAAGTAACTCAGTTCGCTAAACGTGCTATCACCGAGCCTAAGTCGGACGCAGCCATCAATGGGCCGCAAGAGGGCTTTATTGAGAGTCTGGAAGATAATGTAGCATTGGTTCGACGACGCTTGCGCACCCCTGCTTTTAAGGCGCAGGTTAAACGTTTGGGTGTGTTAACGAAAACTCCAGTACTTGTCTGTTATCTGGAAGATAGAGTGGACAAACAGCTACTAGCCGAAGTGGAAGACCGGTTGCAGCGCATGCAACAGCGGGAGAACCTGCCCAAAATCCTAGATAGCTACTACATTGTGGAGTCGATTTCTGATCATCCACTTTCACCTTTTCCGCAGATTCTGCAGACTGAAAGACCCGATGTTGTGGCAGCTCACTTAGCTGAAGGACGGGTTTGTCTCTTAATAGACGGATCACCCGTCGCTCTGGCCATGCCCGCCGCCTTTTTCGACTTTTTTCAGACAGCGGATGACTATTATTTGCACCCGCTTTTCTCCAGTTTGTCGCGTTGGCTGCGCTTACTAGCAGTTTTAATCAGCACCTCAGCTTCCGCCATGTATGTCGCAGTGACGACTTTTCACTATGAGGTTATTCCCTCACGCTTAGTATTGAGTGTGGCCCGGAACCGGGCCATGGTTCCCCTTTCTTCGTTCTTAGAGGCCTTGGTGATGGAGGTAACTATTGAGCTGCTGCGGGAGGCCACCATTCGTCTACCAGCTACTGTGGGGCAGGTTATCGGCGTGGTAGGAGCCTTGGTAGTAGGCCAGGCTGCGGTGCAGGCGGGGGTGGTGGCCCCGCTGTTGGTCATAGTAGTGGCGATATCGACAATCGCGGCCTTTGCCATTCCCAACAACGAACAGGCATCTGCTATACGCCTAATTCGTTTTCCCTTGCTAGTGGCTGCAAATTTCCTGTGAGGCTTTGGCATTGTATTCGTCTGGACGGCGATAATAACTCAGTTGGTGAGTATGGATTCTTTTGGTATGCCCTATATGCGGCCACTAGCGCCACTACAATTATCTCACCTGAAAGACATCTTGTTTCGGCCTTTTCGCCAAGTATAGGGGGGCATCGTATGCGCAATGGTAGAAAACCGGTGCTGACAGAGTGGCAACTGTTTTGCCTCGTGCTCAACGGTATGGTGGGCATAGGAGTGTTCTCTTTGGCGCGGGAGGTAGGGGAGGCGGCTGGGCGCAGTTCGCTGTTAGCAATCCCCTTGGCCGGGCTGCTGGCAGTGCTGCAGGTAACAAGTATGTATTTGCTGGCCAAACGTTTTCCAGAACAGACGATCAGCGAGTATGCTGGGCAAATTTTGGGCCGCTTCCTGGGGCCAGTTTACTTGTTAGGCTATGCTCTGGCAGCAATGACATTAACCATAGTTGTTTCTCGTAGCTACTGGTTGCTCGTTTCCGCCTGGACTCTAGGTAAGACCCCCCAATTAGCCCTCTTGGCACCTATGATTCTCGTCTGTTGGAACACTGCCAGAAGAGGTGTGGTTGTTACTGCGCGCAAGATTGAGCTGATTAACTATGGGGGGCTTATCCTCATGTTTGTGCTCATGCTACCAGTAGTACCTTTAGATTGGGACTTTGTTCGCCCCGTACTTGATAATGGGGTGAGCGGTGTGCTCCGTGGCATTCTTCCCAGTATTTTCGCTTTGGCCGGATATGATATTTTGTTGCTGGTCTTTCCCTATGTTCATTCCAGGCGTACTCTGTCCGTATCCATATTTGCCATAGCATTAGCGACACTGTTCTATACGGTAACAACTCTGTTCGTGCTGGGGGTTCTCGGCCTAGAGTTTGCGTTGCTCTCGCCTTGGCCGCTACAGCTGTACTTAAATCGGTTCGCTTCTTCTGTGTTCGAAAGAGCCGACGTGGTTTTCCTCATCGTCTGGAGCTTTCAGATCATCAATATCATTACTATCAGTATGTATACGGCTATCAGTTGTCTCGTGGGCATCTGGCCCCGACGTCTCGATACCCGGCGGGCGGCGTCGTTTATCCTACTACCAATCTTGATTGGCACCGCCTTGCCTATCCGTTCGGCCATGCAAAGGCAATTATCTTCAATCTATAGCCTCATTGCCCTGTTGTATTTGGGGACTCTGCCCTTCCTGCTCTGGTTGCTGGCAGTGCTGAGAGGCAAGAAAGGGGAGGTGAAGGATGAGCAAAAGGCGCAAGGTGGCCTAAGCTGGTCGCCTTGCTGTTGCTAAGCTGCTATTGCCTCTGTGCTTGTTGGGATCAGCGCCCTATTGAAGAAATGGCGCTGATTGCGGCCATAGGTATGGATACTTATCCGGAGAACCCCAATCTGATTGATTTCACGATCGGATATCCTTTATTTCAAGAGGAAAAGCGGGAAGGAATCAAGCTGGACACTGTGGCCGCCAATAACTTAGGTGAGGCCATCGACATGTGGGAATGTCGCAATGCTTGGCGCTTTGCAGCTGGGAAAGTACGTGTAGTTCTATTTGGGGAGGAAGCGGCGCGGAACGGCCTACAAGGTTTTTTTGACTATTTGCAATTGCCTGTAGCTGATGACAACGCTTCAGTGGTTGTGGTCCGCGGACGTTCCCATGAGGTACTAAGAGCTAAGCTCCCAGAAACAGTACGCATTGCCGTGCACATTGAAACGATGCTTCGTACTGCTTATCAGGAGGGGCATACCATACGCAGTAGGATGGCCGATCTATCAACTAAGGCAGTAGTTCCGGGTTTTGATCCAGTTTTGCCGCTACTAGAACTGCAAGGCGAAAACCGCATTGCTTTAGTTGGAGCGGCGTTGTTCGCAGACACTAGGATGGTCGGTAGTATTTCGCAGAACGAGGCCCAGCTCCTGCTGGCTTTATATGGTATGGTCCCCGTGGACAGGTTAACCATTATTATTGGCGAAAGCGCGGAATTGAGCAAGCCGGCGGTAGAAATTGAACTCCTGAAGCCAAAGGCTCGCCTCAAACCCAAGCTGGTGGATGGTGAGGCTCAGGTCGGTATAGATTTCAAGGCCAATTACATCCTGCGTTCCTATGGTAGCAAGGTAGATCTGCGTAAGCGCGAAACGATCGACGCTGTAACTCGGGATATTGAAGCAACTCTTTACCTAGAAATTCAACAGCTGTTGGCCAAATTACAGGCCATGCAAGTTGACCCCTTGGGCGTGGGCAAAAGCCTCCGCGCTAAGAATTATCGGCAAGTTGATCCCGCCGATTTGAGACAGTTATGGGCCAATGCCACGATTGATTTACAGGTAAAATTACGGCCTTTTCGCGCCGGTGCCATCCATCCCACCAAGTGAACTATGGGGCTGTTAGGTCAATGCGCATCGTGTAAAGGCCGCGAGGTATGCTGTAAGCACGATTGGAGCCTGCTCCTGTGCTCTAAGCATACCCCGCGGCCTTGCCTCCAGTCCCCAGAAACAGCCCCTCATCTGACCCGCCTAGGTTATAATGATATATACATCTAGACAGAGAAGGAGATAGAAATGGACTTTCAGAGTGTGCTCAATCAGATTCTGGTGCTTTTCCTCACCTTGGTTGTTGGCTATTTAGCTAGGCGGCTACATGTATTTGACGAACAGGCAACCAAAGGATTATCTAGTTTGCTACTAAAGGTAGCTCTACCCGCCCTGATTATTGACTCCCTACAGCAATCATTTACCCCAGAGCTCCTTAAAGCCAGTGGGCAGATCTTAGTGATAGCCTTTTGTGTCTATGCCGCATCGGGGCTGCTAGCTTTGCTGGTAGGCAAACTGCTTGGGGCCCCTGCCAGTGATATAGGGGTTTATCGCTTTGCTTTGATGTTTTCCAATGTTGGCTTCATGGGTTACCCAGTAATCAATGCGGTGTTTGGCTCGGAAGCGGTGTTCTATGCTGCTATTTATAATCTGCCTTTCAACTTGATTGTGTTCACCCTAGGCATCCTGATCATCAGTTGGGGTGGGAAAAAGGCGGCACAGCAGGTTACACCAGCCATGTTTTTCAACCCTGCTACGATATCTGTAGCCATAGGCTTTGCTCTCTTCTTGTTTTCAGTCAAACTACCTGGGCCTCTGGCAACCACTGTGAGTCAGTTAGGCTCCCTCACTACCCCCTTATCAATGATTCTGATAGGCGCACTGCTAGCTAATACCAAGCTTAGCGAGACACTCGGTAACTGGCGCATTTATGTCGTAAGTTCGTTACGCTTGCTAATCATCCCCCTAGCGATTTGGGGCGTCTTGCGCACAGTAACCTCCGATCCCCTGCTGATTGGTGTTCCTACGATTATCGCGGCTATGCCAGTAGCAGCTAATACGGCTATTTTGGCTCAGGAGTATGAGGCTAACTCCCTGCTGGCTTCGCAACTAGTCTTTGTCAGCACCCTGCTCTCAATTATCACCATTCCCCTTTTGGCCTATTTTGTGGTCTAAAATGGGTTAAGTAGCCAAAGGGGAAGGATATTATCATAACTACGACGAATGTAGGCTGGGGAAAATGGTCGATAGTCTTAGGGAGGGGTAATAGTGGAGAAGCAAGTAAAAATCTTTACCGATAGTGCGGCCGACTTACCAGCTGACTTAATTGTCCATTATGGTATCGGTGTCGTGCCTCTACTCATCTCACACGGCGACCAGGTCTTCGCCGATGGCCAGGACCTAACGCACGAGCAATTCTACCAACTGTTAGTTGAATCCAAACAGTTACCGACGACTTCGCAGCCATCGCCTCGGGATTTTGTTGATGCTTTTACTCCCTATCTGGAACAAGGGCAAGATGTTATCTCCATCAATTTATCATCGGGGCTAAGTGGCACTGTCGAAAGTGCTGTCTTAGCGCACGCCGATCTAGGCCGGTTGGCCGACGGGCGCTTGCATATCATAGATTCTCTGGCCGCATCTGTGGGCCAAGGGTTATTAGTGTGCTTAGCTGCTGAACTAGCAGTTCAAGGCAAGCCTGCTGCCGAGATAGTAGCAGCAATTGGGGAGGCAAGGCGACACCTATATCACCTATTCACGTTGGAGACGATGGAATATCTGGTGAAAGGGGGGCGCATCAGCCGCGCCAAAGCTGCCCTCGGGGGGCTACTGAACATTAAACCGATCCTCTGGCTAGATGATCAGGGCCAGATCGATACGCTGGACAAGGTGCGAGGCCGCAAGAAATCCTTGAAGTATTTGGTTGATAAGTGCCTAGCAGAGGTTGATAGGGCTGGTAACCCTTACCTAGGTATCAGCCATGCTAACTGCTCGGCTGACGCCGAGGCATTGGCTCAAGCACTACAGCAGGCCTTGCCTAGTGCTTCCATCGTAACTGGCAATATCGGGGCCACCATTGGCACGCATACCGGCCCTGGCTGCATTGCTGTCTTTTGTTTTAAGTAACATGTGGAACAAGGTCATGCTTCCTTCCGTCTGTCATATTGATAAGAAAAGGAAGGAGTTGTCCAGCATGCGAAAGTTGTGCGCTCTATTAATTAGTCTGGTCTTGGTGTTGGGGAT
This sequence comes from uncultured Bacillota bacterium, assembly GCA_937874815.1. Classification (GTDB taxonomy): domain Bacteria; phylum Bacillota; class UBA994; order UBA5500; family UBA5500; genus UBA5500. Next base: position 13,831 of record CALNBW010000155.1, read on the forward strand.
TGCTCTCACGCCAGCAACCGCAGCCCAACCTAACGGTAAGCATTCCTTAGTTCCCGTGCGTAGTGTTGCCAGCAAACTAGGCGGGCAAGTAACCTTCGATAAGAAGGCGAAACAGGTTATGCTGACTTTTGGCGAGACAGAGGTCGTTATGCAGGTAGGAAAAACTGAGTGCTATGTCAACGGTAAACGCTATTCCCTGCCCATAGCTCCACAGCAAAAGGGGAATAACGGCACCGTTTTTGTGCCCGTTCGTTGGCTTTGCGAGACCCTGGGTGCCAAAGTTGATTTTCTGCCTAACGGGAAAATGAAAATCAACTGGAACTGGAAGCATGGTAAGCCAAGCAACCCGCTCCCACCCGTAGAGCCAACTGAGGTAGCTTACCAGGTAGTGCCGCAAGCTATTTTGCAGGCAGATTTGTTAGAGACTAATCCCGATAAACCCTTATTGTGGTATGGGCCTGCTACCAATCTGTTAAAGAAGCCTAGCCTGGCCTTACGCGACAAGAATATTCTGGTGGTCACTCGTGGCTGGCAAGGTAGTACTGGCTATGGCATCGAGGTAGAGTCGATGCATGTAGCTGATAGGGAACTGGTAATAAGCGTCCGCCTCGTTAATCCAGCGCCAGGTTCTCCTCAGGATTCTGTTATGCAATATGTTTACCAGGCGCTGATTCTGCCTGATAAATTCCCCCCGATTGATAGCTGGCGTATCGAAACGCTGGCTGGCAAACTGCTTAATGCCCAGCAGCTACCAGCCACTATTCCTTATGAAAAGGCCGTCGGGGTAGATGTAAATTGGGCCGCATTAGCCGAGGCTGGTGTTGTTGCCAAGCCAGTAATTGTTAACGGCCAGGATAAGCTGCTAGTTGTTATCAAGCGCGGCCCTGTGCCTGCAACGGGTTACGGCATTGAGCTGCAGTCTTTAGCAATGAATAGCTGGGGCTCTATCACTGCCCAGGTGGAGTATACTAAGCCAGCAACTGGTTCCTATCAGGCACCAGTTATCAGGTATCCGTACCAAGCAGTGTATGTGGACCCCATTTACATTGGCCACGAGTTCAAGGTTGCTGTAGTCAATAAGACCTGGGATCAGTTAGTAGTAGTACCTAAAAACCTGAAGGCCACTATTGCTCGTAGCAAGCGGGGCGTACTTGTTGGCTACGGGCGCGATCTACTACATGATCCAGGCGTTTGGGCCGATAGGCTGCTCCTGGTTGCTATGCGTGGGTACTGTCCTACCGGAGGCTATAGCATAACTATTGATTCACTGCTGCGCCATGATGATAATCTGGTTTATGTGAGGGTAAGCGAGCAAGATCCAGCTCCCGATTCCATGGTTACGATGGCAATAACTTATCCCTATCACATTGTGGAAATTCCAGCCGAGTTAGCATCATATAGTTTTCAACTACTGGAGAAGTAGTATTACCAGCCACACGCGTGCGAGCAGGGCCACGACCTTTGTCAGGAGGTCTCGCGGACGTGCCTAGGCAGGTTAAAGAGGGGCTGCGGGGTGTTAACAGCTAGTACCCCGCAGCCCTTTGCGTTTAGGGTTTAGCCAAGCATCTTGGCCATGTCGGTGGCAGCGTCATCAATCAGTTGTAGGTTAAAGTACTTCTGGAGCACGTCGAGCACCCCTGGCGTAATGAACTCGGGAGCCACCGGACCGATATGGATATTCTGTATCCCTAAGCTGAATAAGCCCAGTAAGATGGCAACCGCTTTCTGCTCGAACCATGAGAGGACGATGGAGAGCGGTAACTCATTGACGCTGCACTCAAAGGCCTCTGCTAGGGCTAGCGCGATTTTCACAGCAGAAATAGAGTTATTGCATTGGCCCAAGTCAATGTAACGCGGAATCTGCGTGCCAGGCACAGTGCCAAAATCAACATCGTTAAAGCGGAACTTACCGCAAGAAGTGGTAAGGATCACACAGTCTTTTGGCAATGAAGTGGCTAGCTCGCGGTAGTAGTTGCCGCCTTTACCAGGCCGGTCACAACCAGCAATAGTGAAGAAATGGCGGATCTTCCCTTCCTTAACAGCAGCAATGATCTCTGGGGCGATGCTGAGCACGGTGCTATGATGGAAGCCTGTCTGCAAAGTAGCATCCGACTCAATATTTACGGCTGGCAGAGCTAAAGCCTTGTCGATGAGCGGGCTAAAGTCATCATTCTCGATTTTTTGTAC
>CALNBW010000156.1 GCA_937874815.1 uncultured Bacillota bacterium
CTGAAAAAACGACTAATACCGCCTTTATCTCCATGAACACTCGGAAAGCGCCCTTTGATAACAAGAACATTCGCTTGGCTATGGCTTACGCTACAGATAAAGAGGGGCTTGCCGTTGTACAAGGCGGCGCTACCGTTATTAATAGCATGACGCCCGCCATGTTTAGCACCTACTATGAATCGCCTAATGCGCCAAAATACGATCTCGACAAAGCTAGGGAACTGCTTGAAGCAGAAGGCTACAGTATCTCCCATCCGCTCAAATTCGAAACTTGGGTCTACGGCGGCAACGCTGCCATCATGGAGGCCTATCAGGCCACACTGAAGACTATCGGCGTAGACATGAGTATCAAGAACCTAGAATTTGGTGTATTCTTGGAAGGCATGGCGAATGGGGAGTATCAGATGTTAGCTGGGTCCTGGAACAACACCTCGGGTAATCCTCTTAGCGCTCTTGAGAATTACTGGAGTGGTAGTTTTGGATCTCAGAATATCTCATTCTTCAAGAATGCCCGTTGCGACAAGCTTTACAATCTAGCTAAGGCTACTTCTGATGAAGATGCGCTCAAAGCTGCCGCTCAGGAAGTACAGGAGATTGCTGCTGCGGAAATGCCTATCATTCCAACGTTCAGTAACATGGCTATCTATGCTCTCGACAAACAGCTTAAGGGTGTAGACATTCATCCCAGCTCCATCTACTCTTTCCGCAACGCTTACTATGAGTAATCGTAACTAGAAAGTCATGCGCCGGATGGGCTGTGCAGGATTTGACAGCCCATCCTCGCATTTTCAGCTATCAAGAATGAAAAGAGGGACGCCATGAGCAAGTATGTTTTTAAGCGGCTACTACACATTATTCCAGTCCTTATAGGGGTTACTTTTTTGGTGTTTGCCCTGCTCTCTTTTAGCCCAGGCGATCCTGCCCAAGCGATTCTAGGAGTAGGCGCTAAACCAGAAGAACTTGCCATGATGCGGGAACAGTTGGGCCTCAATGACCCAGTCATCGTTCAATATCTTAGATACATGGGCGGAGTGGTCACTGGCAATTTCGGTACCTCCTATTCCACCAAACAGCCTGTGCTAGAGATGATACGCATACGTCTGCCTAACACACTAATCTTATCTTTTGGATCTCTACTCCTGATTTTCATTGTAGCCATCCCGTTAGGGGTAGTGCTGGCGATTAAGCAGAACTCGTTTTTTGATAATGTAATGCGGGTGGTCACCCTCATTTTGGCTGCTATGCCTGGTTTCTGGCTGGGACTGATGCTAATCATACTCTTCTCAGTCAAACTAGGGTGGCTACCTTCTAATGGCTTGGAAAGCGCCAAGGCAGCCATCATGCCTCTTGTCTGCCTGTCTGTTGCTGGTTGGACCACCAACTCTCGCCTGGTCCGCGCCTCTATGCTAGACGTCATCCGGCAGGACTATATCCGTACTGCTCGGGCTAAGGGGCTGCCCTATAGGCGTATTGTACGCAAACATGCCTTAAAGAACGCTCTGATGCCCATAGTCACCTCCATCGGCATGGCCATCGGGCAGTGCGTTGGTGGATCAGTAATTATTGAAACCGTGTTCGGCATCAATGGCCTAGGTAAGATGATGGTTGACGCCTTGCGTCAGAAAGATATCCCCACCATTATGGCTAGCGTGATTATCTCCGCCGTAATTATCGCCTTGGCTAACCTGCTCACTGATCTTTCTTATGCTTTTATTGACCCTCGCATCAGGTCCACGTATGTGAAACCTAAAGCCAAGGCTAAAGCAACTGCAGGAGGGGGTGTAAGCGCATGAACGGGCCGGCCAATGTTGACATAATAGCTCACAAGAAGAAACGCGGCCTATGGGCTGACGCCTGGCTGCGCTTAAGCAAGAATACTACGGCGGTTATCGGTATGGTCATGTTGGGAGTAATTCTATTGACCTGCATCAGCGCCCCTTTATTCATTGATTACGAGGATGATGTGGTAAAAGTAAACATTGCCAAGCGGCTGGAATTCCCTTCAGAAGGCAAATTGTTGGGTACAGACGAACTAGGGCGAGATGTTTTTGCTCGGATTATCTGGGGCGGACGTATCTCTCTTTTCGTGGGTATCACCTCAGTGCTCATTGCCAGTGCCATCGGGACAGCGCTGGGGGCTATTGCCGGTTACTATGGGGGCAAAACAGATAGTTTGATTATGCGCAGCCTGGATATTTTCATGGCCATCCCATCGATGCTACTGATGATTACGTTGGTTAGCATTATGGAGCCCACGACTCTGAACTTAACTCTGGCCATAAGCGTTGGCTTTATCCCTGGCAAGGCCAGACTAATCCGAGCGCAAGTGCTCAAAATTAAGGACTTAGAGTATATCGACGCGGTGCGGGCTCAGGGTGCCAGTAACTGGCGCATCATACTAACGCATATTCTACCCAACGCAATCAGCCCAGTTATCTCAAGTTTTATCATGAGTATCCCTGGAGGCATCATGACTATCAGTAGCCTGAGCTTTATCGGCCTCGGTGTGCAGGCTCCCAATCCGGAATGGGGTTCAATGCTCTCCAGCGGCCGAGCCTTCATCCGGGACTGTTGGCACATTACCGCGTTCCCCGGTATAGCGATTGTTTTAACTGTTATTGCGCTAACTCTGGTGGGTGATGGACTACGGGATGCTCTAGACCCCAGAATGAAAGATTAGGAGGGATTAACCATGCGTGAGCAGGCCTTAAGTACCGATCCATTGTTGCAGATTGAAGATTTGGTTGTTCAGTTTGTAACCAGCGACGGAATCGTACACGCGATCAATCGCTTGCATCTTTCGTTAAACCGGGGTGAAACCTTGGCTCTGGTAGGTGAAACCGGTGCCGGTAAAACCACCACTGCACTAGCTATTATGGGCCTCATTGATAGCCCGCCTGGCAGAGTGGTGCAAGGCGAGATCATTTTTGATGGCGTCGATCTGCTGACCCTAACAGAGGAAGAATATCGCAAATACCGGGGGAGCAAGATCTCCATGATTTTTCAGGACCCCATGACTGCGCTTAACCCGGTGCTGCCAGTGGCAGATCAGATTGCCGAAACGATTGCCAATCATCAGGGCCTCTCGGACGAACATGCTATGGAGCGGGCCATTGAGATGTTGGAGTTGGTGCGTATTCCAGCCGATCGCGCTTACGAGTATCCGCATCAGTTCTCGGGTGGGATGAAACAGCGTGTGGTTATTGCTATCGCTTTAGCCTGCAACCCACAACTCTTAATTGCGGACGAGCCAACTACTGCATTGGATGTTACTATTCAGGCACAAGTGTTGGAGATGATGAAGGAACTGCACGATAAGTTGGGTACTTCCACGCTTATGATAACTCACGACCTAGGCGTTGTGGCTGAGACCTGTGATAAAGTGGCCATCATGTATGCAGGCGAGATTATTGAAAGCGGCACCTTAAAAGATGTCTTCCTTAACCCTTCTCACCCTTATACAGTGGGACTGTTTGGCTCCATTCCTAAGATTGATGAGGAAGTAGAGTTCTTGGCACAAATTGAGGGGTTGATGCCAGACCCAGTTGACCTTCCTCCAGGCTGTCGCTTTCACCCTAGATGCAAGTATGCGGAACCTGCGTGTGCCGAACAGGCACCAGCATTCACCAACTTGCCCGGTGAAGAACACTGGGTACGTTGTTTGATTTACGAGGGGAAGTTGCAGATCACTGAGCTGCCAAAGGGGGATTTGCATAATGTCTAAACACTATGTTGAGGTAAAGAACCTCAAGAAGTATTTCGAGACCCCTAGTGGCATGCTGCATGCGGTAGATGGTCTAGACCTTACTATTGAAAAAGGGCAGACCATCGGTATTGTCGGCGAATCGGGCTGTGGCAAGAGCACTATGGGCCGAGTTATGGCGCGCCTAACTGATGCTACCAGTGGGGAAATTTTAATGAACGGCGAGAACATTCTTAGGTTGAAAGGTCATAGCCTCAAGGAGTATCGCAAACGCGTGCAGATAATCTTTCAAGATCCTTTTTCGTCGCTTAACCCACGCAAAACCGTGTATAACACTATTGCTGAGCCCCTGTTGATTCATAGGGTATACCCGGACAAAGAGAAGTTAGAGGCTAAGGTATATGAGCTGATCGAACTGGTGGGGTTGTCAGAAAGACACGTCAACTCTTACCCGCATGAACTGGACGGGGGGCGCCGTCAGCGCATTGGTATTGCCCGGGCGCTGGCATTAGGCCCGGAATTCATTGTTTGTGATGAGCCGGTATCAGCCCTTGATGTTTCTATTCAAGCTCAAATCCTTAATCTACTGAAGCGGCTACAGCAACAGTTTGGCTATACCTATATGTTTATTACCCATGATTTATCCGTGGTCAAGCATTTCTCCAATGATGTTTTGGTCATGTATTTAGGGCAAATGGTAGAGAAGGCCCCAGTGCGCCAGTTGTTTGCCCAACCGCGTCACCCTTATACGCAGGCGCTACTGTCGGCTATTCCTATACCTTCCTTGGAGAAGAGAAAAGACCGTATTCTGCTGCGGGGTGAGATCACTTCGCCGATCGACCCCAAGGAAGCCTGCCGTTTTGCCGATCGCTGTAATCAGGCTAGCGAGCAGTGTCGCAATAGTAACCCGCCCATTGTCGACCTTGGCGGCGGGCATATCGTCCGCTGTTGGCACATTGAACAGAACAGTTAGATAGGGGGCATCTATTATGGAACACTACCTAATGGGCAAAACCTTCGCCCACTACCGTTCGGGCGTCTATGAAGGACAGTTTATTTTCGACCCCAAGCAGCTTCTTTGGTGCGCTGTTGACCCGCAAACCCGCATTCAGCTCAAGTACATTCCCTTTAAGCAAGGAATGAAAGAGTCCTTATTCGATTTAACTAAGCTTTACGAGGGCCTGACTGACTATGCCAACACCGCTTGGGAAGGCGAACAGGTTGTCTTGCCCAATGGAACACGCTATAACCGTTATCTGCCCTTCATTGGCGTAGTTAATGGCAAAGAAGTGGAAACCTGGCTCTGGGCCCAGCGTGGCGCTCCGCCCGTCATGGACGTAGTGACATTGGATGGCCAAGTTATAGCATTTATTATGCCTGGGCGCATATCCAGTGAAATGTTGATCGAGGATGGCTATGAAACAGTAACCCCCTTCATCAAGTATGCCGATCCCATGCTTTCTAAGGTGGAATACGGCATTCGCGAACTGGGCAATCACTGGGTAATGACTAGAGATGGAGTAAGGCTAGCCACTGAGGTATTCCTGCCTGCTGGTGGTGTCCCGGGCCAAAAGTTCCCGACTATTGTTGTGCGTACTTGTTATGGTAAGGCACGAGATCTGCATCGCTGCACCCATTGGGTGAACCGTGGTTACGCTTTTGTTATTCAGGATGTGCGTGGGCGATCTGACTCTGATGGTGAATTGGTACCCTTCTATCATGAGCGCGAAGACGCCTATGACCTGTTCAGTTGGATAGCCGAGCAGGAATGGTCCGATGGCAACATCGGCATGTGGGGCGCAAGTTATCTCGGCTATACGACCACGGCAGCTGCTACCAGCGGACACCCTAACCTGAAGACTGCTATCAGCGAGGTTAACGTGGGTTCACCGTTCTTTATGGATACGGTGCGCCGGGGCGGGGCAGTTTGTTCTTGGCCTTTACTATGCTGGACGCTGGGACAGTCGGTATCTAACCGGGTTGATCATGATGTATTCCAAGGTAGAACTGTTGACCCCGACAAGGCCGTGCAGATTAGGCCTATTACCGAGATTCCCAGCCAAACAATAGGCAAGCGTTCTGGTCCCTGGGATATCTGGGCACAGCACTACCGTTATGATGATTTCTGGCGGCACTGCGATAATACACTCCATGGGGCTAATGTGAAGATTCCGATGCTAATACTTTCCGGTTGGCATGATGGTGACGCTTTGGGAGTGCAAGAGACTTGGCGTTTTCTCACTGCCAATGACACCCCAGGGCGACGGATCATCCTTGGGCCATGGCCCCATGCGTTAAATGCATTCAGGGATTGCCAAGATACTGCATATGGCGATAACGCTATTGACTATGACTTTGATACCCGAACCATCCGTTGGTTTGACCGTTATCTTAAAGACATTGCTAACGGCGAAGATAAGGAACCCCGAGCTACCTACTACGTGGGCGGTCCTGGCGAGAACAAGTGGCACTATAGCGATGACTGGAGTCCAACTGAGGCTACTTTAACGGAGCTCTATTTCCATAGCAACGGCAGGGCTAACTCCATGCATGGTGATGGGAGATTGCTAACAACTCCTGTAGAGGGGCACCGCCATGATTCCTATGTCTATGACCCGGAGAATGCGGCCCGCGGCGATGGCAAATTCGAACCATCAGTGCTTAATGCTTTGCATTCACGCCAGGATTGCCTGGTATATGAGACCCACGAGCTTACTGAAGCAGTAGCGGTGGCTGGCAACATCTCAACAGTTTTCTATGCTGCCTCAAGTGCCGTCGATACCGACTTCTTTGTCACCGTTTCTGATGTAGATGAAAAGGGAGTCGCCCGGAAGATTTCCCACAATGGCATCCGGGCAGAATTCCGCAATTACCCTGAGGAGCCATCCTCATTGTTAACACCAGGTAAAATCGAGAAATATCACATTTACTTGCACTTTGCAGGCCACGTCTTCCAGCCTGGTCATCGGATTCGTGTCGACATTAGCTCAGCCGATTATATCGTTTTCTTCCCTAATACTAACACTGGCATTGACCCCTATACCGACCCTAAGCCGATCATTGCCACCCAACAGATCTACCTCGGGGCCGATTACCCCTCATGTGTTAGACTGCCCATCCTCTATGGCCAACTCTAGAACAAGGGCCAAGGGTTTTGTCCTATAAAACCACGATTGTTCCTTGGCCAAACTGGCACCCGCGAGGGTGCCATTTTGGTGCCCTTTTTATCATGCTTTGCTCTTCCACCGCATGCCCGGGATATAAGAAATCTTGGTTTCGGTCGGCAATTGTAAAATTTTTGCAGGCGAAAACTCCGTCCCCCTGTCCTAGGCGTGCATCAGTTTTTGGTGGAATGTCTCGTTTCTTCTTTTCATTAGGCTATTGCTAGGGTAGATGAAATATAGTGGTCGCTCGATTAGGTAATCTTGTATGGTTAGGTAGCATAGCTCGCCGCTTTCGACTTCCTGCTTTACGACAGCTTCGTACATGAAAGAAATTGCGTTTGAGCCGCTCAGGATTTGCTTGATGATGCCAAAGCTGCTGATCTCGTATATTCTAGAAGCGGAGAGCAACGAGTCGTTATTTTGGTATAGGTAATTCTCGTATATCTCCCGGGTGCCGGATCCCTTTTCTCTTAGGACCAAGGGATATTCATGAACTTCGGATATCGTGGCTTCTTTCCCTTCTAAGGGGTGTCCTTTTCTCGCTACGGGAACGAACCTAGTGGTCAAGAACTCATCGAAGTGGAATAATGTTTTGTCAAATATCCCTTCAATAAATGCGCAATACAGTTCATTGCTTAGCAGCATTTCAATAATCGCCTTAGTATTCTTCACTGTTATAGACAGCAAATCATCATAGCGATGCAAATAGGAGCTCAAGTAGGGTGGCAAATAGTAATCGGCAACAGATAGCGTGGCCCCGATCTTAATCGGGGTTACCGCTTTTTTCAGCTGATTCATCAGCTGCTTCTCGTTGGCAACTTGAAGGCGAGCGTAATTATAGAGAGCTACTCCTTGCGCGGTTAAGGTGACTGACTTCCCTCTGATATCGATCAGATTACAGCCATAATACTCCTCCAGCTTCTTTATATGTTGACTGACTGCAGGTTGCGTTAAGTTTAGTTCAGCGGCTGCTCTAGTATAGTTTTTGCATTGCGCCACCGTGAGAAACGTTAATATCTTTGTATCAAGCATATATCCCTCCAGCATCATCTCTGTACTACCGATAATCATAACATACACTTATCTATAATAACATATCATAATTGGGCTTTATCATTTCTCTCATGTAGAATCATCCTAGAACAGCTTAGGAGGATACGCATGAAGAAAATAGCAAGTTATTTACCCGGTTTTGGTCTGGCTGTAGTGATCGCTGTATGTGCAAGATGGCTAGAATCCTTACTACCCGTAGCGTTCGTTGGGGAGTCGGTTATTGCGCTATTCATTGGCATGCTAGTCAACCACTTAATGAAGCCAGGCCAGAGGGTAGAAGCGGGGCTACAGTTCACTTCCAAAAAGGTACTTAAGTTCTCCATCATCATGCTCGGTGCATCTTTAAGCATCGGTACTATTCTGGACGTTGGCCGCCTATCGCTAACCGTTATGCTATTTACACTGATCACCTGTTTTGGCGGTGGTTATTTCATCGGGAAATGGCTCGGCCTAGATTGGAAGCTTTCCAGCATGATTTCTGCTGGCACTGGCATCTGCGGGGGCTCGGCTATAGCTGCGATGGCTCCAGTTATTGAAGCAGAAGATAAAGACATTGCTTACGCCATATCGGCCACCTTCTTATTTGATATAGCTATGATAGTGTTGTTCCCCATCGCGGGACGCATGATGGGGTTAAGTGATATGGCCTACGGGCTCTGGGCTGGCACTGCCGTGAATGATACTTCCAGTGTAGTTGCCGCCGGATATGCCTTTAGCGAAGCAGCTGGGGCCTTTGCCACCATGGTAAAACTAACCCGAACCCTCTCCATCATCCCGACTGTGCTGATTTTCTCCCTAATCAATGCGCGCATTAAAGCTAAAAACCCAGATGGAAAGCCTGTAGCCCAGCAGAAAGTTAAGATTGCCACATTGTTCCCGTGGTTTATATTAGCGTTCGTCGGGATGTCTTTGCTAAACAGCGTGGGCTTACTCTCTGTTGCCGTTTCCACAGGGTTGAAAAATGTAAGCAAGTTCTTCATGGTAGCTGCCCTTGCGGCCATCGGTATGAACACTGATTTTAACGAGATGAAGGAATCAGGCATTAACCCTATGATCCATGGTTTTATCATATCCGCTTTGGTGGTTGTCGTGGCCCTTGGGGTGGAGTACTTTATGGGATTAATCTAAGGTAGTAGAGGCTCGCAACTACTTCAAAAAAGAAAACGACCCTAGTCTGTGTATTAGGATCGAGGCAGGGTAGGCTTCTATTGCGTTATTGAACTAGCCAGATATCAGTGATCAACGAGGACAGTGCTCTCTTTAGGCGTTTCTGACCGTAACTATTTGCTCTACGGTAACTATGCGCCCGGGGCGCTGTCTTTTTGATGCTCTAACGCCGCGAACTTCTCTCTGTTTTCCTGTGTCAGTGCCATGAATAATTCCTTCAACTCCGTCTGCGCCTTCAACAATACGGCTTCCGAACTAGCCGCCATCTCTTTAGATTTTTGCACCATCTCAGTCGCATCCGCGATTTTGGCACTGATGCTGACAATTGACTGCGCCAGCCATTTGTCCTGCAGACCGGTAGAGTATGATCCCATGCATATCCTCCTTACAGCACGCTATAGAGGGAATGTACTATAGACAAGTCTAAGGGAATATCCCTTAGAAGTCAACAAGGGTGATTCTCTTAAGACATACTTGTTTAGAGGTGATCACCGTGTATGAGAGAATCCGTAATCTGCGGGACGATAAGGATTTGACCCAAGCGCAGATGGCTGAGTATCTGAAAATACACCAGACAACCTATTCGGATTACGAGCTTGGGAAGCTAAACATCCCAGTGTCTGTGTTGGGCAAGATCGCTGTCCTGTTCGAAACCAGTGTCGACTATCTCATCAACCAAACCGATGAAAAGAAACCTTATCCGCGCAGCAAAGGCAAGAAATAGGACAGGGGACGGAGTTTTGTCCTGCAAAAACTTACCAAGTGATGTTGAGCACCATAGGCATAGAATTGAGAAAGCAAAAGAACCAGCCGCTTATGTAGCTGGTTCTTTTGTTTCGGTTCATAGCGGGCTAATGGCCCAAATTGATCAGTAGCATTTTACAGTAGCGGCAGTCGAGGTAGCGAAGTCAGTCATCTAATGAGGCTATTTCTGTCGCTTCCTGTTTCCTGGTATAGCTTGCCCTTCTGCTGAAGATATCGTGATACCTCACTAATTGACTGACGCCTCTCGGTGTAGTCGTCTTTCAGTTCAATAGCAAGAGCTGATACGAGAATATTGGCTAGAGCAATCGGAGCAGTGATCGAATTGTAAAATACAGATGATTCAGTGGCGCAGGCAAATGCTACGCTCGCGTTTCTTCCGATAGGAGAAGTTACCCGGTCTGTAAAGCAGATCACTTTGTAGTCATTTTCATGTAGATATTCCACCAGCGGTATGATGCGCCGGGTGTATTTTGGGAAAGAAACAACAATGAAAATGTCGCTTTTCTGTGTATATAGCAATTGGGCGGAGATGGTATCGTAAGAACTCAAGTCAAACACAGCTACATCAAGCCCCAAGTGCCTTAACCTGAGGCCGATAAAATCGGTAACAATTTTGGAGATATTATCTCCCACCATGAAAATGCGCGTACTCTGTTTGATCAGGGTAAGTGCCGCCTTTAGGTCATTATCATTCAATAGCTTAAGGGTCTGTTCAATAGTGTCCTGATCCTGTTGCATGATCTGTGTGAATCCATCTTCGCGCAAATTTTCAATGGCCGTAGCAATCTTTTCGCTAGGCGAAAGTCTGCTGCTAATATAGCGCTGTAGTTCATTCTTGAGGTCCGTATAATTTTCGCAGCCAATTGCGCGAGTGAATTTGATGATGGTGACTTCCGAGGCGGACACCTCTTCGCTGAGGTCCTTCAAAGAAAGAAAGCAGGCTCTATCGGTGTTTTGCAGCAAGAAATCTGCTATCCGTCTTTGAGTACGGCTAAACTTAGGGTAGTTTTCTTGGATTCTTTCAATTACGTTCATTAGAACGACTCCTCTCAACAATGGTCTGGTGAGTGTAGAATGCAGCTAATGACGACCGCCGAGTGCAGTGATTAGCGAAAAAGAGAGCAGAAAAGCAGCAGTTAGAAGCATGCTGGTGTAGGGTCTAGCGTAGGCATTTTGCTCTTTATATGCGATGAAACTGCCATGTTTTGATTGCTCGGTGGAGGCTCTTTGTGGCGCTGTGATGATTTCCCATAATCTTCTGGTTCCACAAATGGTTGAATCAAAGAACCCCATGTGCCGGGTAAGCCGAAAAAGGCCTATGCACAAATAAACCAGACCGATGATAGCAGAAGCATCAGATAAGGTGCGGGTAGTACATGGCCCTTTCTGATAAAAGCAGTACACGCCTAGTAATAGCATTGCTACCGCCAGATCTCTTAGCACACTTCTTAAGCGCACCATAATTACCGCCTCCTTCTACATATCAATGATACCATCAATTGCAATATGGCGAAACTATATCCCCGGATAAATTATTTTCCCCAAACTGTAGTTTTTGCTTCTCTTTTGCTGCTGTCTATACTATACTACTGTTAACGGAATGTAATCTTTAATTTGAGGAGGCGCGGTGATGAAAAAAACATGGGCGTTACTTTTGGTTCTATCATTCCTAGCGGCTATTGTAGTTGGTTGTAAACCTACTACTGGCCCAAGCGCTGGCATGGAGCAACCCACTGACGAAGGTGTTGGCATCCTGAAGAACAGTTCTGCGACAGCAGCCAGTATCATTAACCCTCATGAAGCTGGCACGACCAACGATAAGGAGATTCTAGGTTATACACAGGGTCAACTTTATCGACTGTTTCCCGATGAAGAAGGCATGAATGCGATTATTAAGGGGGAACTGGCAGAGGGGCCCCCTGTGCAGGTAGACGAGGGGGGGAGGGTTTGGCAGATTAGGGTTAAAGAAAACGCCAAATGGGAAAACGGAGAGCCCCTGACGGCTGACGATTTCATCTACTCCTGGCAGATGCTACTCGACCCATTGCTGCTAAACCAGTATGGGGGCACTTTTGCAGAGAGCTTTATCAAGATTTCTAATGCCCTGGCCTATTTTCGGCAAGCTTCTAGTGGTAAATCCGTTGATTGGTCGGAGGTCGGTATTAAGCAGCTTGATCAACATACCATTGAAATCCACACTGATGAGCGCAACACTGATTGGGAAGTCATGAATCACTTCATGCAGATATTAGCGTCACCAGTCTATAAGCCTCTTTATGAGCAATGGATGAATGATGACAGAACTAGTACCCTTTATGGTACTGATGCAGAGAAATATATGGGCTGCGGAGCTTTTATCCTTACTGACTGGGTAAAAGAGAGCCTGCAAAAGTACAAGAAGAACCCGAACTACGTGTTCAAAGACCTGATCTGGCTTGCAGGTATCGAGACTCAGATTGTCAAGGACGCTGGTACTAGGCTGCAGATGTTCGAGAGAGGCGATCTGCATTACGTAGGCCTTTCAGCCGAAGCTCTAAGCAAATATAAGGAAGATCCTCGTCTTGGTGAGGAACCGTCGCTGACCGTAAGGCACATTGAAATCAATATGAACCACCCCCAGCAACCTATCTTAGGCAATGAGAACTTCCGCAAGGCTTTGTATTATGCGATTGATCGCGATACATATGCTAGGGTGGTGATGATGAAACCTGCCCCCTATGTGATGTCTAGTCGCAAAATTGCCGACACGACTAACGGTATTCCTTTTAGGGATCTGGATATTGCTAAGTCTTATTTGCCCGAGAATAACGGGTACGATAAGGAGTTGGCCAAACAGCTCTTTGACTTGGCAATGCAGGAAGAGGGGTTGGATAAGGTCACGCTTACTCTCAATTACAACGAAACTCGTCCAGATACAAGAGTGGTTTCAGAGTTGATGCAGAAAGATCTGCCTGCCATCTTTGGTGAGGATAGATTTGAGCTAAAGCTAAAGCAGCTGCCGACAAGTGATCAGCTCTTTGATGCTATGCGCAGTTATCCTAATAACCCTTCCACCTATGAATTGTCTTGGGCGGGTTGGGGCCATAGCGCAGCAGAATTCACACCTTGGAAGAGCTTTGTCGTCTATACGAGTACTTACGATCGGAAAAACGCCCCTATCTATGATGCTGAACTTGATGCGCTTTATGCCGAAGTCAGCGGCGAAGAAGCCCGTTTTGACCTAGACAAGAGCATTAAACTAACGGCTGAGCTTGAGAGGCTAGTATTGGAGCATGTCTACGAGATTCCTGTCTATGAACAAACCAACCGCACCCTTATTTCCGATCGCCTGGAACTGCAGACGAAACGCTGGATGAGCAGCGTAGGCTATGGATTCCGCTACGCTAAGATAGTTGAGTAATTCAGCTTAGACAAGCTCTGACATTCTCACATGGGCTTGGCGACTTGATAGTCTGTTAGGTCAGGCCTAGCAGACTATCTACTCGTTTGCGCCAGCTTTTGTTCGCACACTGTGTATAGAAGGGAGGGGGCAACCGCATGAGTCGTTACATTTTCAGCCGAATCGTAGCCATGCTAATAACGCTCTTCATCATAATGACAATTGCTTTTGTTGTCATTAGGATGATGCCGGGAAGCGTTTTTGCCGATCAAGAGATGCCTCTAGAAATCATCCGGATACTTAATGACAAGTATCATCTAAATGAGCCAATCATAGTCCAATATGGCTATTTCCTGAAGAATGTACTGCTACATGGAGATTTTGGTACCTCAATCAAGATTGAACCATGTGTTCCTGTCTTCAACTTGCTCCGCACCAGAATTCCTGTGTCTATGTCCCTAAACATTTTTTCGCTGTTGCTTTCACTGCCGGTAGGGATCGCCGCGGGAGTATTGGCTGCCATTAAGAAAAATACCTGGGTCGACTACGTTGTTTCGGTGCTGGTCGTAATCTGCATTTCCGTACCATCATTTGTTTTTGCTTCCCTGCTGCAGTACTTCATAGCTTTTAAACTGGGGTGGGTGCCAATTGTCTATCAAGTGACTGCTGTTGGGGTACATAAGTTCGCTTCTATGTTATTGCCTGTCTTGGCCCTGTCGTTTGGGCCGATTGCCCGGGTAACTCGCTACCTAAGAGCTGAGCTAGCAGAGAACCTCAGCC